>NZ_JBFGYP010000180.1:0-4484 GCF_041587335.1 Halobacteriovorax sp. | reverse complement strand
TGTGTAAAATTAAAACAATGGATGGAACATTAGAGTACTCTTTTTATCAATATTTACTCTTCTAAGCACACTCTCAGGCGCGAGTGAGGCCTTCCTAGTTGATAAAATGCATGAAGTTCCAGCAGTATATCAAGTTAGCTCAGCTAGTATTTCTCAGGAACTTCACATTGTTCTAGTAAAGGGAAGGTGGGACCTCTTACATATTTTTGAAAGATTTAATAAGCTACGAAATATATATGATCAGTGTAGTATTGGAGTCACAATTGGCTCTATCCGAGAAGTCGAGTGGAAGTATCCGTCTAAGGGTCTTTATTATGACTTAAATAATTCTCTAGAAAATCGTTACTATGATGGAACTTTGCAATTATTAATAGACTTAAATATCAAGGAGAGACCCCTTGCTCTATTTATTGACTCGTTTGATGAATATATGAATAAGTTAGCAACATCATTTCCACCAAGTGCAATTGATAAGAGTTCTATTGCCTTAAATACCTTTTGGATAACAGACTTAATAAATGAAAAAACATATGTTGATGAAGAACCTGATGACTATAGCGTGTTTGCTCACGAGTTAGGTCATATTCTCTTAGATGATAGTCATGAAATGGGGATTGAATCAAACCTTATGCACTCGAACTTGTCACTTCTAAGTGGAGAAGTCACGCAAAAGCAATGCTCAATCATGAGAGATAGGATCTCTAAAGAAAGTATAAAACCTTTAAATTGAGAGTCAGTATGCCCCACTTTTCTTCAAGTGGTGTAATTGTTATGGCCCAAAGTGTCTCCGTTCCATGCGTCAAGTCCCCAGAAATTGTTAAAAAAAAGTTGGCATTTTCTTTGCTTAGTTCCTTTTGAAGATTATAAATTTTTTAAAACTAAGGGATCTAAAGTGAAGAAATTAATTTTTGGTATGTTATTGCTAGTTAGCAGCGCAGTTAGTGCAGATGTGTATTTAGACTATGGAGAATCAACAACTGTTGGAAGGACAAGTGTTTACTGTGGTATGTCACGGCCACAAGTTACATATTACTGCACAATAGACTCTACTTTTGACGGTATCTTTAGTGGCACTGGGAGCTCAGAGCTAGAGGCACGTACTAATGCAATTAATGCATGTAAATATGGAGGAAGAGGTAATGGGGTTCATTGCAGTGTAAACTCTATAGAGTGCGATTCTAACTAATTAAAATAAGGCCTACTTTCTTGTAGGCCTCTCTATCCTTATTGATCTCTAATTTATTTTGTCAGTAAATAATACATGCAGAATTCAATTACATGACGCGATGCGTATATTTTTGATATAGTCCTCTTCAATTATCAACAATCAATAAAGTCACTACCTGATGGTAGTTATTAAATAATACGTGGAGACTTCATCATGAAAGCTTTTATACTTACACTATTACTAGCGTCGAATATATCTTATGCAACATCTCTAATCCCAAGTGATTATGAAGATAATCAGGTATTTTTTAAAGTAGAGAAAAGTGAAGCTAGATCTAGAGTAAACTATAAATTTTACGAATGTGTTGGTGATCAAGAGAGTGCCGAGTGTGATGTTATTTTTAGTGAAGATGGTTACTCTAAAACAGAGCTTAATTCTCTAGAGACAAGAGAGTCGGTAAAGGGAGGTTTTCTTCTTGCTGCTGAGATTGTCACAGGTGGGATTATTTGGAAGAGGCTAATGAAGTTCACTCTAGGTGGAGCCGCTAGAATGACTGCTAGAGCAACGGGTTGGAGAGAAGGTGTTGCTAACGGAACAGTTGCCCTTGCTGTCACTGCTCCACTAAACACAGCAGTTACTTACTATGCTTTTAAAGAGGCAAATGATCTTTTAGAAGTAATAGATCCAATTTCTAAATTTAGAAAGTCTGAATTAGTTGATACTGATGAGTACGACGAAGTAGGGGATGGCGTTATTGCTCTCGGTTATAACTACCAAGAAGTATACGTTATTTTAGATGAATTACTATCTAGAGTTCACTAAATAGAAATGGGTCCTAAACAAGTGGTTAATAGATAACCACTTGTAAGGCCCTATAGTTGTTCTACTTTAAGTATCTTGAAATAAGGTGCTCTTTTAGAAACTTCGGATTTAAACTCTCTCCTGTCGCATTCTTTATAAGATCATCAGTTAAGAATAAACTTCCCTTTTCCCAGATATTCTCTTTTAACCATGAAAATGCCTGAGAGTAATCACCCTTAGAGATAGAATCATTGATATTTGGGTATTGCTTTTGAACTGAGTCAAATTGTTGAGCTGCGTACATGGCACCCAGAGTGTATGAAGGGAAGTAACCAAATGATCCATCAGTCCAATGAATATCTTGAAGTGCTCCTTGAGTATAATTTCCTTCAGTACTTAGACCTAGGTATGATTTCATCTTTTGATTCCAAACTTCTGGAATATCTTTAGCTTCTAGTTTTCCATTTATTAAGTCTCTTTCAACTTCATATCTAAGAATAACGTGTGCAGGATAAGTTACTTCATCTGCGTCTACTCGAATAAATCCAGGCTCAACACGATTGTAGATCTTAACAAGATTATCAATCTCAAAGGCTTCAATATCACCAAAGGCCTCTACTATTTCACTATGAATTGACTCAAGAAATGGTCTTCCTCTTCCAATTTGCATTTCAAAGAATAAACTTTGACTCTCGTGAATTCCCATTGAGCGAGCCGTTCCAGAAGGAAGTGCTACGTAGTCTTTTGGAAGATTCTGTTCATATCTAGCATGTCCTGTCTCATGAACTATTCCCATTAGGGATTGTACGAAATCTGATTCATCATACCTTGTAGTCATTCGTATATCTTCAGGTACTCCACCACAGAATGGATGAGAGCTTACATCAACTCTTCCTTTGTTGAAGTCAAAGCCAAGCTTCTTCATAACTTTTAATCCAAGCTCTTTTTGTTTCTCTGTACTAAAAGGGCCTTTAGGAGTGATTGTTTTATATGATTTTTGCTTCTCTACAATCTCTTCAATTAGAGAAGGAAGCCATGTTTTTACATCAGAAAAGATTACGTCTAGTTTCTCAGTACTCATTCCTGGTTCGTATATGTCTAGGAGAGAATCATATGGAGTGAGTCCAGACTTTGATGCTCTGATATTTGCTTCTTCTCTTGATAGTTTAACAACCTCTTCAAAGTTAGTTAAAAAGCCTTTCCAGTCGTTATTAGGTCTTTGCTCTCTCCATGCATGCTCACACTTAGATCCGGCCAGAGACTTGGCCTTTACAAGATCTTCTGGAACAACAGTAGAGAGTTCATAGCTTCTTTTCATTTCTCTTAGAGTCGATTTATCAGAAGTATTTAAATCTTCAGTAGATGCTTCATTTAATAGGTCTGCAATTTTAGGATCAGTAGAGAGTTGATGCATTAGAACTGTAAACTCTGCCATGGCCTTAGATCTCGCATCATTCGAACCTGATGGCATCATTGTTTGTTGATCCCAGCTTGTAATTGCTCCAAGGTGCGATAAGTTATGAATTTTTTCATTTATTTTCTTTAGTTCGTTGTATGAATTCACTTTTTCTCCATTTTTCATTAAAACTAATTAAGAATTTATAGAAGTTTTATAATTTGTATGTAATTTAACTAAGTGTATATTTGTAGGAATATAGATCAATGTAGAAAGATTTGTAAAAGATAAACTCTTATAATGTAGTTAACCTAAGTTTAAATTTATAACTTAAAGAGGCATAGAGTATGAAAATTATGAAATTAACTATTGTCAGTCTTATAGCTTTATCAGCTTTGAATATAAGCGCGAAAAGTCTAAGTGGTACAGTTTCGGTAGAAGGGGTTGCTCCAAAAGGAACACTATATATATTTGCTAAGAAGTTTGGTAGTCCTATGCCAATGCCACTAGCTGTTAAAAGAATAGATTCTCCAAAGTATCCGGTTAATTTTAAGTTAGATGAGTCTAATAAAATGATGAAGAATCTACCTTTTAAGGGACCTTTTTCTATTACAGCAAGAATTAGTCCGTCAGGCAGTGCTATGGATAAATCTGGAGTTGAAGCAAAGACATCTAAGCCAATTGAATTAGGTACGAAGAATATTCAGATTACTATTAAAGCGACTAAGTAGAAAAAATTGATCGATTTTTATATTAATGAACTAGAATTCCTCTAGTTCATTTTCTTCATTTTCACGGCAGATGACACATTCTTGAGTTGATATCGCTGGAGAAAGTATTGCATCAGGTGATATTTCATCGTCTTCATTATACTTCTTTGAATTATCAATGTGATGTTGAGTTAAGTCACCACAGATGTCGCAATAAGCTTCTACAACATCAAAAACTTGTAATTGCTCAGAGGCGATTAATTCTTGGGTTATACCATCATATTGACTGCTCATATTTTTCCTTAAATGATTTCTCTAAAGTTTTAGTAAATCTTTAACTTTTAAAGATCCATTTGTGTACTTTAAAAATGAATTTACCCCAATAAATAGATCATCCTGTCCTTCAGTA
>NZ_JBFGYP010000179.1:0-4527 GCF_041587335.1 Halobacteriovorax sp. | reverse complement strand
GTAGACGCCACAGCTGCTGAAGTTGTTGCAAAAGTAAAACTAAGAAAAGCTCAGCTCAATCACTTTAGGCCATCATACTTTCCAGTAACGACTATGAAGATGTCTAAGAAGATTCGTCTTCTTGGCTCAGTACTACAGTCAGAAGAAAAGGAGAGTAGTATACCTGCACGTGTCGGTGGTCGAGTAGAGAAGGTGTATGTGAAATCTACTGGAAGCTTTGTAAAGGTAGGTGATCCAGTAGTCGATATCTATAGCCCTAAGCTTATTACGGCCGGGGAAGAGTACTTATTAGCAAGAGAGAGCTCTAGAAAGTCAAAAGATAAGGGCTTTAAAGAAATGCTTTCGCAGACTGTTGAAAAGTTAAAACTTTGGGGAATTAAGTCATCTCAGTACGAGCTCTGGTATAAGAATAAAAAAGTGCCTAAGCAAATAACTATTTATTCAAATGCTACAGGTATTGTAAGAAAGAGAAATGCCTCTGTTGGAAGTTACTTCAAAGAAGGACAGAACTTTTTTGAATTATCAGACCTATCTGATGTATGGGTTGAGATGGATGTTTATGAAAGAGAGGCCACTCTTGTTGAAATTGGTCAAGAGGTTGTGCTTGAGTTTACATCTTTACCTGGAGAGTTTGTCACTGGTGTGGTGGACTTTATTAATCCAGTCTTAGATTCAAAATCTAGAACTCTAAAGGTTCGAACAACAATAAAGAATGTCTCTGGAAAACTAAAGCCAGGCATGATTGCTAACGCTGTTTTAAAAATTGAAATGAACGAAACACCACTAGTCGTTCCTAGGTCTGCAATTATAGATACTGGAAAGAGAAAGGTCGTGTGGACAAAGGTAAGCGATAAAGAATTTAAAGCTCGTGTTATACACTCTGGTTTTGAGTCAGATGGATATGTCGAAGTTAAAAGTGGTCTTAGTGAGGGGGATCAAGTTGTGATTGAGGGAAGCTTTCTTTTAGATGCTCAGGCCCAACTCTTTGGTGGTTATGAGGACATGCCTAATACTAACGATAAGAAAACTCACAATCACTAGGGAAGTTTATGATTCAGAATATAATAGAGTTTTCTATTCGAAAGAGACCATTTATTGTGATCATCTTTCTCTTTGTTGCTCTTTTGTCTGTCTTTTCAATTAAGACTGCTAGAGTAGATGCAATTCCTGATATAGGAGAGAATCAGCAAATCGTTTTTACTGAATGGCCTGGAAGATCCCCAAAAGATATTGAGCAGCAAATTACCTATCCTCTAAGTGTTATGATGCAAGGGCTACCAGGTGTTAAAAATATTAGAGGAACTTCTGCTTTTGGATTTTCTATCATTTATATTATCTTCAATGATGATGTAGATTTTTACTGGAGTAGGAGTCGAGTTCTTGAGAAGCTATCTATATCTACAAGAGAGTTACCTCCAGAAGTAACTCCAAAGATGGGTCCTGATGCCACAGGGCTTGGACAAATATTTTGGTATACAATTGAAAATGAAATTGATTCAAAATCTCCTAAGTCCTTGGCCGAACTTAGATCCATTCAAGACTTCTATGTTCGTTATCTTCTTCAAAGTGTTGAGGGAGTTAGTGAGGTCGCAGGCATCGGTGGCTTTGTTAAAGAGTATCAAATTGACGTAGATCCAAATAAATTAATTGCATATGACGTTCACTTTTCTACTCTCATAAAATCTATTCAAAATAGTAATATAGATGTGGGAGCAGAGGTCATTGAAGATGGTGATAGAGAGTTTATTGTTAGAGGAAAAGGTTTTTTTAAATCTCTAAGTGATATAGAAAATGTTGTTGTCACTGTAAAAAACTCAACACCTGTTAGAGTAAGTGATTTGTCCTCTGTTCAATACGGTCCAGGATTTAGAAGGGGAGCATTAGATAAGAATGGAATTGAGTCTGTTGGCGGTGTCGTCACTATGCGATTTGGAGAAAACCCTAAAGAAGTAATTGATAACGTTAAGAAGAAAATTGAAACAATTAAGGGAGGACTACCAAAGGGTGTGAAGCTAGTGCCTTTTTACGATCGTACTGAGGTTATTGAGCGAGCTATTGGAACTGTCTATAGTGCTTTATCTCAAGAAATTATCATAACTGTCGTTGTGATTTTATTATTTCTATTACATTTTAGATCTTCCCTTCTGGTAACACTTACTCTTCCTTTTGGTGTAGGAATAAGTTTTATCTTTATGAAAATTTTAAATATAGACTCAAATGTTATGAGTTTATCTGGTCTTGTTATTGCTATTGGATCAATGGTGGATATGGGGATTATCATGACTGAGAATATCTATTCTCACCTTGCAAAAAATCCACTTGCGAATGCTAAAGAGAGAATTGAAGTCATCATAAAATCTGCTAGGGAAGTCGGTCCGGCCATACTCACTGCTGTGGCCACAACTATAGTTACTTTTCTACCCGTGTTCGCCCTAGAAGGAAGTGAAGGGAAACTTTTTGGGCCACTTGCTTGGGCAAAAACTCTTGCTATGTTTGGCTCTGTCATTGTTGCTATTATTTTAGTTCCGGCCCTTTCAGTATTCTTTCTAAATGGTAAGTTAAAACCTGTCTCTAAGAATAAAGTCAGCTCACTTATTGTGAATACTTATAGACCTATACTTGATTGGACTCTTAATAATAGAAAATTATTCTTAGTAATCCCAAGTGTTATTTTTATTTTAGGTTGTTATTCATTCACTAAACTTGGCAAAGAGTTTATGCCCTCTTTAAATGAAGGGGAAATTTTATATATGCCAGTTACAACACCTGATGTGAGTATGACTAAGGCAAGGGAGTTACTCTCATATACCGATAAAGTCTTGAAAACTCACCCTCTTGTGGCAGATGCCATTGGAAAACTTGGTCGTGCTGACACTGCAATTGATCCTGCTCCAATTGGTATGTTTGAGACTGTAGTAAAGCTTATCCCAGAAGATCAATGGCCTAGTGGAACTTCTATCTATGATATTATGAATGATTTAGATTCTAAGATCCAAGTTCCTGGTCTAGTAAATGCATGGTTATTTCCAATCGAAAATAGAATTTCTATGATCTCTACAGGTATCAAGACTCAGATTGGTATTAAGATATTTGGAGATGATTTAAAAACTCTAGAAAGTATTGGAACCCAAGTTGGAGCTCTTGTTGAGAAAGTAGATGGTGGTTATGGTATTTACGCAGAAAAAATGACAGGTAAGCCTTATATTGAATTTGATATCGATAGGGTAGCTGCTAGTAGATATGGGATAAATACTGGGACTATAAATAAGATCCTTCAAACTGCTGTTGGTGGTATGACTATCGGGCAATTTTACGATGGACGTGCCCGTTATCCAATTCGCGTTAGATATAAAAAAGAATTAAGAAATAGAATTGATGAACTCAAAAAAGTATTAGTACCAAGTCCTCTTGGACAACATATCCCCCTGGATCAATTAGCAGATATAAATATAGTCACAGGGCCATCGGCCATACAGTCAGAAAATGGTATGCTTCGCTCACTTGTTCTATTAAATGTACAAGGACGAGATCTCATTGGTTTTGTTGAGGAGGCAAAGGAACTTGTTGAAAAGAATGTTGACCTACCTAAGGGATATTCTATTTCATGGGCCGGGCAATATGAAAATCAAGTTCGATCTAATAAAAGACTGATGCTTCTTGTTCCATTTGCCCTACTCATAAATATATTTCTTATTTACCTTGGAATAAAGAATCTTAGAAATTCAGCTATTGTCTTTAGTGCTGTACCGATTGCATTTGCTGGCGGACTTATTCTTCTATGGATAGGAGGATTTAACACTTCTGTCGCTGTTTGGGTTGGATTTATTGCTCTCTTTGGTATTGCTGTTGATGATGGTGTTGTAATGATGACCTATCTTCAAGCTGCCATTAGAGATAGTAAGCCTAAAGACTGGGACGAGCTTAAGGATTGTATCCTGAGTGCTGGTACTAGGAGAATTAGACCTCTTGTGATGACTACAACTACTACTGTCATGGCCTTACTTCCAATTATGTGGGCCACGAGTACAGGAAGTGAGGTTATGAAACCTATGGCCATTCCAACTCTTGGAGGGATGCTAGTTGCTTCTATAACTGTGTTTATTGTTCCAGTCGTATTTTCATATTTTGAACAAAGAAACTTAGGAAATGAGAGGTCTTAAATTTTTAATAAATATTTTTCTAGTTTGGCCATACTGAACACAATTTAGTTTTTTGTATTCTTTTTGGGATGATTTTTTACAAGATTTTATCTTAACGAATATTAGATATAAATTTATTAAAAAAACTACTACTGAAGATCTTTATGTGAAAGCAAAAGAAGCTGATTTTTAAAAATAAGGGTCATTTGTAGACCCTTTTTTATTATATGTTTTATAGAATAGTTAGAGTTAGTCCTGTTGCACCTTGAGCACAAACGTAACTACCTTTCCATTTTCCACTAATTTCGGTACTACCTTCTGTTGAGACTCTCTGTAGTGTAAATTCCTTACATGTTTGAAACTCAATACGTCCTCTAAAAGTTTTCTT
>NZ_JBFGYP010000178.1:0-4530 GCF_041587335.1 Halobacteriovorax sp. | reverse complement strand
CTCTGGGATATACTTCAATAGCTTTAAATGCATAAGGATTTCTTTACTCTTTGTTAGACCTTCATGGATAAAAGTATTATTTCCTGTTCTATTTATTAATTTCTTCGTTTTTTTGATCTCTTTTTTGGTCCATACTTTATTTAGAACTGTTTCAACCTTCTTAGCGCAATCTTTTGTCGAGCAAAGCTCATAAAGTAATGGACTGCTTTTAAGAAGACCATATATATCGTTGTAGTCAGGAGCATTGAGCCCTTGTATGTCATTTCTTATTAATTCAACGTATTCAGCTTCTAGATTACTATTATATAGATCGTAGAATAAGAACTTTTCTTCATCTGTAGTATACTTTTTAATAATTTGCCATTGGTGAATAGGGAAGCGATACTGTTCAAATTCTCTACTTGTAAAGCCGAGTATCCTTGCTATCTTTGATCTCAATTTCTTGGCACCATCTATTGTTATGGAAGGATAAGGAACCAATAGGGATCTACTCATCCACTTGTTAAGTTTTACTGGAACTCTTCCCTGTATTCCAATTGTTTTTTTGTGAGGAAAATTAGATTTTTTTAAAAATTTAATAACTGCTCCAGCACAGTTATTAGAGAAGAATGTATATTTTCCGAGTACTTCAGATGCAGCACTTGTTACTTCAAGGTTTTTAACGCTCATCTTTATCGGAACTCTTCTAAGTATATTTAGACTGTTCATTGTTTGGGTCGTCATAGCGTAAAAACCATTTTTTTCTAGAGACTTATCAAATCTTGTAAAAAGTTTAATTTCATCTGAAGAGAAATAATCTTTAGCCTTTTCTATAGCAATCTTTTCAATAGTTTCATCTAGCTCAAGTATCTCACTTGTTATTTTTACTTTCCATACTTCTTGAAAGAGGTTTAATACAATCTCACCTTTTTCTACATCAAGTTTTTTGTAGGATCTTGTGTAGGCCTGTCTATATAGTGCTTTATCTTTTTCTGAATCATTTTTAAAAGGAGTCGCTTCTTTTTCTACAATGCCAAATGATTGAATTAATTCACTTTTAAATTCCTCATCGTAGAACTTTATTTCAAGTAACTCGAAGCTTTCTTCTCCAAAAAGTTCGCTACCTTTTTTGATGGCATTTATTTTAGCTTTCTTAACAGACTCTTTATAAATATCTTCTCTTGCTTCATGAATCTCGTTCCACCAAGAGTCTAATGTTTTGACTAGTTCTCGGTGCATAATCTCATTGGAAGGAATTATATGTCTTTCAAGCGGTCGAGATTGGTCCTTCACGTATTGTTTGATAAATAACCTTAGTGACTTAACCTCTGGGTAAACTCCATATTTACCAATAACACCACTTATATTACTAGCTTTAGGGCCATTTACGTCTGCTACAAAGCTTATAGTTATGTCATTACCAGGGTCACTATCACCATCTACGAATCTAAAAAGGGCATGTCCAAACTTTGATTCAACTCTTTCATCTGTCGAATCAGCGATTATGAGTTCTAGGCCTAAGATCTGATTATTATCTAATCTTCTCTTAAGACGATTTATATATTTCTTAGAGCTTGTATAGAGTTCTTTTTTTTGTGTGTACCATTGAAGAAATTCAATAGAGTCATTTTCTATCGAATATGTATTTTGGGTCGTTAAAAATAGAAGTATAAAAAGAAATCTCATGGGGATTATCTAGCATATATTTATCATAAATCTAAGTAATATGAGTAATTTACATGTTTTCTGTGATGTGAATTCATGTAGTTAGGTAGATTCTTCTGATGGTTACATTAGTTTCACATTCTAGTATATTAAAAGAAATCTATTTAAGGACACATATGTTTTCACTTTTCTTCAGTATTTTGTCATTATTAAGTACTTTTGCAAATGAGCCCGCTCAGGTAAATGCCTCTCACTCTTTTTCAAATACTTCTAATGGATTAAAAACTAAAACTTACTCTATTACCTATGAAACAAATAGAAGAGATCTTTTTTGGAAGTATCAAGATTTTAAACCAGAAGCTTACGACTTAATTTTTGGAGCTGTTATTACAGATGCAGAATATTTAGGTGAGATAACAGGAAAAAAAATATTCTCTGGAATGGCCAGAAAATGGAATGAGAATAATTATTCTCGGTTTAAGCTAGGCCTTCATAATTTAGAGTATAGCAGTTCTGATTCTTCTACTGTGTTTGCCGATTTTACACAGAGATTAATTTTTGGAAAGCATACTCTTGAATTTAATACAAACTATGACTTCTTATATACTAGTGGAGGAGTCCCTGGTCCTTATAATGATAAGTTACAAAGGCTTCAAACAAAACTAAGTGGAACATATAGACCAAAGGATTATATGAGAGTTCCGTTTGAACTTGAGTATACAAAAATTAGTTCAGGTAACTCACTTCAAAGGCAGAGTGTTTCTACTCTCTTTGGTCGTGCATATCCTGTTTGGATTTGGGCGGGCTATCGTTTTGAGCGACTAAGTTATGACCATATCGATGTCGGGTATTGGTCACCTGAGAAGTTTATATCACATGGGCCACTCATCGAATGGGGACAAACTTTCTATGAAAAATACTCATTTAAAGCGAGTTATCTATATAGCTTCATAAAAGAGAATGATGGAGAATCTGGTAATTCATACTATGCTTCTGCTGCCTTTGAATACGGAGAGAGGAACTCTATGCTATTTGGTATGAGTGTCTTTAGAAATAAGTCTATTCAAAACTCTAGTGAATGGTGGAGTGAAGGCGGAGAGTTATATTTCAAATACTCATTTTAAATACTTATTCCATACTTCATTTATTGTCATAACATTAATTCCTGACTCGCTGATGATTTTAGCAAGCTCTTTAAAATTGTCAGTCGAGTAGTCAATATCATCTACAGGTTTGTCCTTAATGTGATGGAACATTAAGATCAGCCACTGCTTTGCCTCTTTCGTTTTTGCAATGACTTCTTTAAGCTCTTCAGGGGTTGTGGTCTTTAGCACATTGAATGATCGAAGCATGTGAGTATTCGCTGGAGGAATTGTTTCTATGCCACCTGAGGCAATTCTGGCGGTTGAAAATCTTTTTGAAACAACACTGGTTACTGACTCGTTTGTTTTTCCGAGTGGATAAGCTAGGTGAAAATTTGATTTCTTATATTTATTCTTAATGAGAAAGTTTTCTATATCAGTAATTTCTTTATTTAGTGTATTTTCACTTAGGTAGGTAAATGGTGTCTCGTGGTGAGATTCTATGTCCCAATTCTTATTTGTTAGGCTTTTTAATTCTTTAGAAGTAAGAAACCCTTTTTTGTTGAGTGCATTTGGCATAATGTAAGCTGTAGCCGGTATGTCATATTCTTTTAAGATTTTTGCAGCTTTAATATTGTCGTTAGGTCCATCATCAAATGTTAATGTGAGAACTCCTTGAGACTCCTTTTTTGTTTTTCTTATTGGCCATAAGGATAGTCTTGTGTCATTTGTGTTGGCAGCAAAGTAGATAGATAAGAAATTAATTTTTTTAAAAGAGTTTCCTTTCAATTTGAAGTTTGCTTTTGAAAGGCCTATTTCTGTTTTTGTAGATGACTTAATGAAGTTAAACTCATAATCATGAAAAAGTGGAATAGAGTAGTATAAATAATCTTCAGCATTTCTCTTTTCGGAGAGTCGAATCTCAAGTCCATTTACAGCTCTAATATCATTTACGAGTAAGCTAAATATTATATTTTCTATTTCTAAATTTATATTTTTGTCTGAAACATTAAGTGATAGAAATGAAGGAGTTTTCTCATCTTTCGTAAATAGGCTTAAGTTGTCCTTATATATCTGAAGCCTGGCAGACTCCCATTCTACAAATGTATTTGCATAAGTGAATTCAGCTTGGGATTTGAAATTTAATATTAATATATTAAAGAGAATTAAAAATATTTTTAATTTCATACCAGGCCTTTCTCTTCCATAAGTCATAATCTGTTTCACTAGAGTTGTATTCTAGCATTTTATATTTATTAGTTGCTAGCTTTCTCCATATAAATATTCCTTTTATATTTTCAAAACTTTTGAGTGCTTTTAAAGTGTATTTGTAGGCATCGGCCTGTCTTTCTTGAGTTCCTGGTGTTTTATTTCTCCACTCAAATGGCTCAGAAGTTCCTTTTATTGAACCTGAGAAACCAACTTCATTTATATACAGATTCTTTTTATATTTCTTTGCAAATTGAGTGTATTTTCTAATTACATTAAGCTGATAGTTGTAGATATTCTCACCCTTAACACTATCAGGGATAGGTGAGTATAGATCAAGTCCAATATAGTCTAACTCTTCCCAAAAAGAAGTACTGTAGAACTCATTCTTTCCGTTTACTTCTTGCCAGTTAGCACCATAGCTTAATTTCCCTTTAAAAGTCGTTCTGACTGATGAAATAATATCTTTCCATTCTGATTTAAAGTTCTTTCCTGTTATTTCACAATATTCAGCACCTAGTATGAATGTTTCAACTTTATAATCTTCTAATACCTTAGCGAAGCGAGTAAGTTCATTCTTTAAATTCTTGAACAT
>NZ_JBFGYP010000177.1:0-4586 GCF_041587335.1 Halobacteriovorax sp. | reverse complement strand
TTATCTTGTAAGCGTGTAGGAGAGTTCTTCCATCTGATTTCTTTCCGTATATACTGTCTCCAACTATAGGATAACCAAGCTCACTTAAGTGAACACGTATTTGATGGAGTCTCCCTGTTTCTGGAGTCGCCTCAATTAACGTTTTACCATCAATATGGCCAATCTTTTCAAATTTAGTTTTGGCTTCTTTTCCACCAGAGTTAGTGCTTTTAACCTTCATTTTATTACCTGGGTCTCTGTCTAATTTATTTATTATGACAGTGTCTTTAAACGAGTTTTCTGGATCATCAACTAGTGCAAGGTATGACTTTTTTATGATCTTTTTTTCAAATAACTCTGTGAAGTATTTGTTGAAAGACTTTTTCTTACAGAAAACTAATATTCCACTCGTTTCAAAGTCGATACGATGGTGTAAGGCGATGTATTTTTCTTTATGTGGTCCACTTATATATCTTGTCATTGCTGCTAGAAAATTGTCTTGAGTAGAGTCGATAGTTGCATTCGATGAGATACTTGCAGGCTTATTTCCGATTAAAAAGATATTCTCTTCGTGAAGAATCATGTCTGATGTGACTTTTATAGTTTCTTTAACTGGTAGGGACCAGTTTCTGAGTTCTGCTTTTGTAATAGAAACAGTAAACCTCTCATCTCTTCTTAGCTCATACTCTGCATCTGTTATTGCGTTACCTTTTACTTTAATTCTTCTTTGTTTTAGTAAACTATTAAAATCTGCTTTTTCCAGAGAAAGTGAGAAGTCCTCTCTTAGAGAATTCTTTAAATTATTAAATAGAGAGTCGTCTTTAAATGCTTTAAGCTTTAATATCTTATAGAAATTTTTCAATTTCTTCTCCCATGATTGTATCGAAGTATAAAGGTGCCTTCGCTTGAAATGATTCTGCTAGACCATCTATTTCAATATCAAGTCTATAGGAGTGTAGGGCCATGTTAGTAAAGTTATACTTACTCTTTATTAGTTTTTGATATTTAGAGTCACCATATCGCTTGTCTCCAATAATTTCTAATTTATGAATAGCGCAATGTCGTCTAATTTGATGTGTTCTTCCTGTCTCAATTTGAAAAAGAATTAAGGAGAAATACTTATTAGCATGTACCAAGCTCCAGTTTGTGATGCAGCTCTTTAATTCAGACTTCTTTCCTCTTGGATTTTTAAACCCTTCCGCCTTATCGCTTAAAGGATCTGACCAAGTTCCAGAAGGGACTTGAGTTTTTCCACGGCAGACGGCTAAATAGTATTTCTTTGATCTTGAGAGGGATGTTTGAAGGGATGCAACTTTCTCTGAAGTTTTAGCAAGTAGGAGTAGCCCACTTGTGTCTTTATCAATACGGTGTGCAGGAATAGTTTCTATATTTTTTGATTTAAAGTATTCAATAACGCTTTCTGAATCATTGTGAACACTAGTCCCACTGGGCTTGTTTATAATGAGCCATGACTCGTTGTCCTTAATTACTTTTATCATAATTATATATGTCACACTCTTTGAGATTTCGCAATATAACGCTACATCATTAATGATCTAAGTATGAGAAATATATAAGAAACTCTTGACTTTTATTGCTATCATCTAGACTCTACTATATCATTTATTAAAGCATTTAAGAGAAGCTGTTCATTGAAAAACCATGCAAGTGAGAACATTTATTTTACAGATATATTTAGGAGACTAGGTTGCTCTAAGGTATGTTGTAAGTTCAAGCTTAAAGATGAACAATGGGAGTATCTGGCTAAAAGAGGTTTTGATACTATTTTGCTAGAGGGAAGGTCCTTAATAGTAAAAATATTTAATGAGGATTCTCTTTCTCACTCTTGTAAAGTAGCTCCAGTACAAACTCATCCAATCTATATTGCTCTACATGCCACAGGAACTTGTTGTCGATCTTCGCTAGAGAAGTGGCATAAGATTCCAAAATCAAAAGAATTAAAAGAGAAAGACATTTTCTATATTCTTCTTGTTGTTAAAGAGTGGATCATTAGACAAGAGAAACCAAGTCATCTCATTAAGTCTGAAAAGTCACAATTAAGCCTCTTTTGCAGTTAAGTGGCAAAGTCTACTTTTCCTTAGGCATATGACCAAAATCAATCTACAATTTTTATATGTCGAACTGTCACCACCATCACCATAATCACTCTGGAAGCAAGAATATTTTAATTGCTTTCGTACTTAACTTCTCCTTTGCAATAATTGAATTTATTGGAGGGTATCTAACCAATTCAATGGCGATATACTCTGATGCTTTACATGATTTGGGAGATAGTTTTGCTTTACTAATGTCTTACTTCTTAGAAAAATTTTCTAAAAAAGGAAGTGACCAGAAGTACACATATGGCTATAGAAGGTTTTCACTACTGAGTGCTTTTATAAACTCAATAATTTTACTTGCCGGTTCAATCTTTGTTATTAGCGAATCATTCGAAAGATTACTTGCGCCTGAACCTGTTGTTAGTGAAGGGATGTTTGCTTTAGCTATTTTAGGAATTATTGTAAACGGAGTTGCAGCCTACAGAATGTCCAAAGATAATGGAATCAATCAAAGAATGGTTATGCTGCATCTAATGGAAGATATTCTAGGATGGTGTGCAGTATTAATTGTTAGTGTCGTTCTGTACTTTAAGCCTTGGTATATTTTAGATTCAATTCTTTCTATTCTAATCTCTCTTCTAGTTCTTAAAGGTGTCTATAAGGGACTTAAAAGAATTGTGACTATACTTATGCAGGCCTTCCCGAAAGACCTAAGTATGGATCAAGTTAAAGAGGAATTGATTAAAATTGAAGGTGTTGAAGATATTCACTTTATTCAAGGTTGGTCTATGGATGAAGAATCTCACTCTTTAACTTTTCATGTCTCTGTGTCCGATGAATTAAGAGTAAGAGAACTAGATAAACTTAAATTGCTAATAAAGTCTGCTTTATTCGATATGAAAGTATCAAACTCAGTAATTGAGTTCGAAGGTGTAGGGCATAATTGCGACCATGTTTCAAAATGAGCTTTATGCTTGACTCAAACGATATCTGGAGAGTAGATTGAATTAATGATTAATTATCTACTCGCTACATTCTTCATCTTATCGCTTTCTTTTGCAGGTTCTCTTGAAACTGTAGATTGTCACGATGAGGTAAGTGGTGAGAGTATATCCTCAAGTACAGTTTTATCTATTTCTGTAACTCATGATCATCAAAGAGAAGAGGGCTGTAAGGATAAAGCAGACCATTGCATACATCACTGTTCAGGTATTCACAATCTCCTTCATTTTAGATCTCCTGTAACGTTTTCAGATCAAGAAATCAGGAACATTTATTTACAGTGGTCTTACCAACACGATTATAGCGAGCCTCATCTGGACTCGGCCAAGAAACCACCTTTATTCTCATAGTATAAACAATCTAATACATTAACTTTTTTATTAATAATAATTGAAAATTATTAGGACTTAATATGTATATCTTAAAAGTGAAGTTAGCATTAGTTGCACTACTTGTTAGTTCAGGTGTCACAGCATCTAATTGTAGGATTCAAGACTCTAATGAGTTAATTAAAATAATTAAAGAAAATCATCCCGAAATAAAATACAATGAAAGTTTAGGACAAGCATTCTCTGAAAGGTTAGGCATCGCTAAGCAGCTTCCTAATCCTGAGTTAGAGGCATCTAGAGAGCAAGGTAAGTCACTAGAGGGTTCAACTAAGAGAACATCCTTAGGTCTCATCTTTCCAATTGAAGTTGGTGGTAAGAGAGAAGCAAGAAAAGTTCTCGCTATCAATGCAATTAGTAAGAATAAACAAAACCTTAGATTAAGTAGTGAAGATGCTTTTATAAAGTCCATTCTAAACTCATATAGGTTGAGACAAATTCATGAATTAATACCACTACTGTCAGAGGCGGAGGAGTCTCTTAATAAAATTTTATTTATCAAAAGAAGTAGAAAAACACTATCTCCTGAAGAAGAAGTAGAAAAAGAGACTTTAAGTTTAGCAACAAATGATTATCGTTTAAAGATTGCTAGACTTATTTCTGAGAGGGAAAGAATAACTAGTGAGATTACTCTCTCAATTGGAACTGATTGTAGTATCTCATTAAATTCACTTCCAGCGACTGTAGATTTATCTGAAACTTTTAATAAAGATATAGGCTTTGATAAATCAGCTTTATTTCAGCAAGCGCAAGGGTCTGTAGCAGTTGCTAGAGCTAAGAAGGATTTGGCAAGCGCTAATAGTTATCCTGACTTTAAAGTAGGTCCAACTATAGAGTTTGAACAAGTAGGTGGCAGTAATTTCAAAACATATGGTGTCTCACTAACAATGGAACTACCAATACTCAACTTAAACTCAGCGGAAAGAAGAAGTGCAGCAAGTGAGTATAAGTCATCTTTATTAAACCAGAAACATATCAATAGGCATATCTCAATAGAGCTTAATTCTGAGATTGAAAAATACAATAGGTATAAAAAATCTTTAAATACTATTGCTAACAAGGCCGAGTTAGAGAGAAAACACACACGAATTGAAAAGCTCTTTAAGAGGGGAGTTATTTCTACATCTATGATTATTGAGTCTCATAGGCAATTGATTGA
>NZ_JBFGYP010000176.1:0-4604 GCF_041587335.1 Halobacteriovorax sp. | reverse complement strand
TTCATTGCTCTACCATTTGGTGAGTAATCATGCCCAACATAGATATTGAAGTGATTAGGTAGAGAATACAGTTTATTTTTTATAGAGTTGTACATTTCTTTAGAGTCGCCTCCTGGAAAGTCACATCTCCCTGTTCCAGAGTCAGGTATAAAAATAACATCACCTGTAAAAACGTTCTCATTAATTTTATAAGAAACACAAGAAGCAGTATGCCCTGGAGTTTTAAGTACTTCGATACTAAAAGAGCCTGAGTCCAATCTATCATTCTCATTTAGAAGTAGATCGTAAGGTAGCTGCTTGAAGTGTGGAAACTTTTCTTTAAAGTGAGTTATACTTTCCTCATCTAAGGCACCTATTCCCATTTTGCTCGAAGGAAGAGATTCCTTAAGTAAAGCTGCTCCAGTAAGATGATCTGCGTGAATATGAGTATCCAAGATATAGTGAATTTTTAAGTTGTGAGAATTAATAAAGTCCAATAAGGCCTCAATAGATTCATAACTTACACTCTTATCACCTGGGTGAAAGTTTAGAACGGGGTCAATTATCACACCATCTAATGTAGAGGGATCATATACTATATATGATAATGTCGAAGTATCTTCATCAAAGAATTCTTGTATATTAAGATTATCTGCCATTTTAGTTCCCCTTGTCTTATAATGGAGCTTTACAGATATAAGAATAGAGCTAAAAGACAGATCTAACATTGATCTAGATCAAACTTGGTGAGAACAATGAAGTATCAAAAAATTAAACCATTTATTAAGCACTCAACCTCTCGAAACTACAAGAGAGGAGAAATTATATATTCTCAAGATTCAACACCTACAAGTATATACTTTATTGAATCTGGAACTGTTGGACTATTTCATAATTCATCTAATGGAAAAGAAGTCTTTTTAAGAGTATTTGGAGAGGACTCCATATTCGGTCATAGATCATACTTTGCAAATTCTCCCTACCACGCTAACTCCATGGCACTTAGGGATACGAATATAATTATTATATCAAACGAAGAATGCCAGAGAATCTGTAAAGAGCATCCAGAGCTATTAATGGAGATGGTTTCTCATTTAGCAAAAGACTTAGGGCAAGCAGAACTAAGACTTGCAGGTGTGCATGATAAGAGTGTCGCTCAAAGAGTTAGTGAGTCACTCGTCTTTTTAAAGTTAAAATATCCTGATCAAGTTTGGACAAGAAAAGAAATCGCAGACTTTTCTGTTACAACATTTGAATCTGTCGCTCGTGTCATGACACTATTGGCGGAGAATAATATTATCAAAAAAGATGGACGAGATTTTATAATCAACGACTTAGATAAATTGATTAATTTCAATATTTGATACAAATCAAAGTATATAAACTGATTGCTGCCTATAATTAGATAAGGGAGCAATTATGACATACTTACTAGCGCTACTTTCAGGAATCGCACTTGGAACACTTGGAGGTGGGGGCTCAATATTAATTGTACCTATTCTAACCTACCTAATGGAATTTTCTCTTAAATTATCTATTCCTATGGGCCTTGCTATTGTTGCAATTTCTAGCTCAACAGCTGTCATCAGTAATCTAAGAGACAAAGTCATTAACTATAAAATTGCAGTTCAATTTATAATTTTCTCACTCCTCGGAACTTCACTAGGTTCATACTCCTCTCAGTTTGTAAGAGAGAGCTTCCAATTCATTTTATTTTCAACTGTTATCATACTTGCGGCAGTTAGTATGCTACGCAAGAGACCCCAAAGATCAAGTAATGATAGTATCCCTTTTATATACTTTGCTATAAGTGCTTTATCTATCGGAGTACTAACTGGATTAATTGGAGTTGGAGGAGGTTTCTTAATTGTTCCAACTTTAAATATAATAGGAAGACAAAATATAAAAGTATCAATAGCAACATCACTTTTTGTAATTGCAATCAATTCATTGGGTGGTTTTATTCAATATTTAACTATAGTTAATATTCCGTGGATTTTTCTTTTAAAGTTTTCTGCATTTGCATCTATTGGTTCATTCATTGGATCAAAAATTGCAAAAAAAGCAAATCCAGAAAAGCTCAAAGCGACCTTTGCATACTTCTTGGTTTTAATGGGAGTATTTATGATGGTGAAAACTACTTTTTAAATCTATTTATATAAGTACACTTTTGGCATAGATCTTCTACTAGCCTACCATTTTTAAATCCCTGCCTCATGGCCTCTGTTCGTTCATTCGACAAGATATCTGCAAGGGCCTCTTCTTTGCAGTTTCCAAGATTTATAATCGCCTCTTTATCTAAGCAACATGGAACTACAATTCCATTTGCATGAATTCCAACATGTCCTATCACGCCATTGCAGCGTCCCTGTTTTCCTTGGAACTCTCCATCTAGTGAAGGCCACTCAAATCGAGAATCAAAATGTAAGTATAATCTATTCCATACCCTTTTAGATTTTATGGCCCCGACTTCAATATTGCGATTAATCGTTATTTGGAAATACTTTTCAACGTATTCAAAAATGTCGGAATTATCCTTATCAGTAGAGTCTTGATTCCACATTCTAAAATTCACGTAGAGCTCAGGCCTTAAGGCATGTCCCTTTTGAACAAACTTTAAAATAGGAAGTAAGTATTCATCTAATTTCTTATGAGGAAAGTTATCTTTAAAAGCTTGTAATGAGAAATTTATCTGTCTAATCGCCTTTGAAGATAAGAGTAAGTCTTCATATCTTTTGAGTAGTAATCCATTTGTGGTGAGTTGAATTTGAGTATTATACTTTTCTGTAATTTTTAAGATTTCTTCAAACTTTGGATGTGCTAGCGGCTCTCCCATCAAATGGAGACATATCTCTTCAGCTAAAGGCGCGGCTTCGCTTACAATCTTTTCAAACTCTGTTAGAGACATTATTTCTTTATCTCTCTCAACAACAGGACAAAACGAGCATTGAACATTACAAATATTAGATATCTCTATATAAATTCTTTTTAGCATTAACCTCTTCCTTAAATATTTTAATAGCATGAATTCGCCTACAGGAGAATAGCTTTAAAAGAATTGGCTATAATGTACTGTGCATTGATATAATTTTATCACTGAGATAGATTAAACTACTGATTACATAGCAATAGGGGCCATAAATGGCAGAATTATCATATACAAATGAAGACGGTGACTCGGTTAAAACCAGTCAATTTCTAAAGAATAGAGGCTCTTGCTGCAAGACTTCTTGCCTACACTGTCCATATAACTTCACTTTAACTAAGCACGGACTAGAGTTTAAAGAGCTAGACCTAAGCACTATGCCTAAGGCACAAAGAATTATTGATGATAACTCACCTAAAGACGATAACTCGGTGAGCGCTTCTCTTCTTGCATCTGCTTTTGGGTCGGCTAAGAAGAAAGATACAATCTCTAAATTCCAGCTTCAAAACTATAGACTAGTTGAACTCAAGGGAGAGACTTGTGGTGTGGTAAAAGTGGGAAGTGTTGGTGTTAGTGCTCTCTACTTAAAAGAGCACTTTAAAGACCAGGGACTAAATAAGGACATCGTATCTAGTTATTTCAGTCACTAAGGAATTAGAGTAGAGATTAATCCGATTAGAGCACCGAAAACACCACCCCAAACAACAAGCCATCCAAGGTGTTCTTTGATCATTGTTTGAATAATTTCCTTAACCATCTGAGGAGTGAGCTCATCTAGTCTTCCATCGACCATAGTTTCGATACTATCAGCTATTGATGAGCTTCCTTCCCCACTTTGAGTAAGATTAGAAATGAAGTTTTCATCTTTAATAATATCAGCAATAATTTCTCTAAACTTTACTTCAAACTGAGGCTTTAGTGGCTCAAGAGCTGCTTCTCCACCAAACATTCCTAACATTCCACCAAATGGTGATTCAAGAATAGCTTGCTTGAGTTTATTGAAGATTTTATCAAAATCAATTGTCTTCATGATTGTTTCTTCTTCAATTTTTACGAGCCCACCAGAGTTTGAACTCATAAATTTCTCAAAGTTCTCTTTTGTAAAAAACTGATTCATGATCATGGATCTAATAGCGCCCTTGAACTCTTGAAAACGCTCGGTAATAATCCCAGAGCCATATAGTCCTGGAACTTTCTCAAAAAGCATATGTATTGCAAGCCAGTTAGTAATGGCCCCTGAGAATGAGTACAGACCCATTGTTTTTATAGTGTCAGAATATATTGGAGAGATAAACCCAAATCCAATAAGACCTAATGAAATTATATTTGTAACGAAACTCTTATTCATTTATTGCTCACTTTTACGTTAAAAGATGGTGATTATAAAAAGACTTAGATATTTTGGCCATAGGCTTTAATCTCTAAGTGTTCCAGTTAGTGAATTCTCTAAGAAGAATAATAACTCCTTTCTCTGTGTTGAATTCATTCTAATAATCTGTCCTCTAATGAGTGGGTGTGCGTTCTCTTTTTTCTTAAAAATCATATATCTATTTGTTTCTACAAATAACTTTTGTGGATAGTTCTTCTCAAATAGATCATTTAACCAATCACTCTTATAATTATCGATACTTCTTGTTCCACTAATATAGTGATTTACGACATCTCCAAGACTCTTGTATGCACCAGAGTGAAAGTAAGG
>NZ_JBFGYP010000175.1:0-4612 GCF_041587335.1 Halobacteriovorax sp. | reverse complement strand
TGCAACATTTAGAAAACCACCTTGAAATGCTAATAATGCCCACGTAAATCTATTTTTTGGATGTAAGATTGTATCTATCATTTTATGCCCTTTTAGGATTAAGTATATCCTATACCTTATGCATATTTTAATGCAATTTGATCTACGTCATGTGATATTTTATACTCTAGTTCGTATAATCGGGGGAAGTGATGATTTTAGAAACAGAAAGACTAATTCTTCGCCAATGGAAGGAAGAAGATAGAGAGCCTTTTGCCTCATTAAATAGTGACAAAGAAACAATGAGTTTCTTTCCCTCAACGTACTCTCGAGAAGTTAGCGATATGCTTATTGATAGAGAAACAGAAAGAATCAAAAAAAATGATATTGGACTTTTAGCAGTAGAAGTCAAAGAAACAGGAGAGTTTCTAGGTTTTATTGGATTGGCTCGTCCTAGCTATGAAACACACTTTACTCCTTGTACCGAAATTGGCTGGAGACTAAATCGTCAGTCCTGGGGACAAGGCTATGCAACAGAAGGTGCATTGGAAGTTATACGGTTCGCATTTGAAGAGTTAGGATTGCAAGAAATTGTATCATTTACTTCAAAATTAAATTTAGCATCAATTAGAGTTATGGAAAAGATAGGTATGAATAGAGATATCTCTGGTGAGTTTGATCATCCTTTTCTTGATGAAGGACATAAGCTAAGACGGCATGTGCTATACAGAATAAAGAATAACACTTTACCTATTTAACTAGTTTCTTTGTCTCTAAAAAAACGATGCCTGATGTAGAATAAGAGCGAATATAGTAAGCAATAAGCAATCCCTGAAGTTATAATTGTATTAGTTAGCATACTTTGAAAGCTAAGAACTAAAAATAAACACACTAGTGAAAAGAATGTGTATATGAAAAGTTCTAAGTATGGGATAGACAGAAATAGATTTATTGTTTTTGTTCCCGAGTAAAATATATAGAGTCTATAAAGTATTTTTCCAAGTAAACTAATTGTTAGAACTTCTGTTTGATTTAAATACGGTCCTGTAATAAAAAGTACTGTTAAGTATATCAATAGTATCTGAACTGATTTAAGGAGTATCGATTTTGTATTATTAGAAGATCTTTGAATACTATCATATGGGATAATTGGAAGTAGGTAAGTAATAGAAAATAATTGTAGATATTTACCCGCATCCTGAAACTTTTCACCGTAAAGAAATGTAATGATCTGATCAGAGAAAAAGAAAGTAAAGATAGCAATCGGAATCATCAAACTTGATGTACGATTTATATACCACTTAATCAGTGAGTTCACACTTTCTATATCTCTTGAATAAATGTAGTTGGTTAACCTCGGAATTAAGTTCTTTTGAAATGAAGTTTCTAGAATGAGAATAGGAGGAAATACTAGACAGCCAACAGCGTAGAAAGCGTAGTCCTCAACAGTAAAAAACTTGATTAGAAATAAATGATCAACACGTTCTATAAAATAAAATACAAATGCAGAGAAAGAAAGTGGCAGAGAATAAGAGACTGCCTTGATTAAGTGGGAACCGGAGAAGTTTACTCCAATAATATTGTATTTAATCCCCATTATGATAGAGAAAACAAAGCAAGTAATATTATAGAAAAAGTAAAATATAAAAAGCGTATTGAGGTCATAAAAATATGCAGTAAATATAAATCCTAAAACTTTTATGATTTCAAATATTAAGTATAATATTGATCCTTTGAAAGTTTCTCCTTTTGCTATTAAATATTCGGAAAAGTATGCCGTTGGGCAACTTATAATTCCAATAATTATCAAGAAAAATTTAGTTTTAAGCTCGAATTCATCCAGTACTTGAGTGAATGAAACAACAAGAATAGATAGAATAAAAAAACATAACCCTAGAATGACTTGAAGGGCATAGTTTGCTTTTATCATTTTTGAAATATCATTTTTTTGATTAAGCCAGTAATACAAGGAGTTGAGAGGTCCTCCTGACATGCTCATGAAAGGTATAAAAAGTAAAATTGTAAAGAAGGTTTTATAAAGGCCATAATCTTCTACTGATAAGATTCTCACCAGTACCATTGGGAGACAGAAAGTAATAATACTATTTAATAGACCAAAAGATACCAGTATCCAGTGGGGATGATTTTTTACCTTCTCTAGAGTTAATGTACTAAAATTCATTTTCATTATATAAATATATCATGGTAAATAAAAAATACATTATCTTAAAAGTTCGTGAAATTATTTCTTCTGAACTTTCTTTAAGTGACATGAATCCTGAATTGAACTTCTTTGATCATGGTGGAGATTCTGTTAGGGCCATTAGTATATGTGATAGATTGAAGTCTCAATTTTCTATTGATATTGAGCTTCATGATTTTTTTGAGTTCCAAGCAATTAAAGACATAGAATCTAGAGTCATATCATACACTTTGGAGAAAATTGAATCTACTAAAGATGAAGTTAAGAATGAACTGAGTAATGATAGTTTATTACTCACAAGTGGGCAGAAACAAATCTTTAACTATTGTTCATTAAATTCAAAGTCTACTTCAAATATAATAAGTACGGCCCTTGTTATTAATAAAAGATTCAGTGAAAGCGAATTAAAGAATAAATTAAATGATATTTTAAATAGTAATGATATATTTAAACGTAGACTAACTAGACAAGGTAATCATCTCCTCTTTGAGAGAAAAGAGAATCACAATATTAAGTTGATTGTTCATAATATTAGCTACTCTGAAGCTATTGAGTATGTTGAAGAAGATGTCGCCAGAGAAATGCCATTGTTTGGTGATGAGTTGTATGAGTTTCAAGTTTTTGTGACTGGTGAAGACTCATATATCTTCTATTCAAGGTTTCATCACATAATCATTGATGGACTAAGTAACGTTCAATTCTTTTTTAATCTTTTTTCTCCATCTATTAAGAAAGCGACTAAAGACTTTGACCAATATTATTTTTATGAAGAAAAATATCTCCAGAGTGACTCCTATAAAGACTCTCTAAATGTGTGGGGAGAAAAGATTTCATCCTATAGGGGAGATTTAGAAAATTCTAAAATTTTACCTAAGAAAATAAATAATCAAAGTGTTGTGTACAGAGTGAAGTATGATGACCAATTGATAAGTAAGATTGATGCTCTAAATCTAGTGCCTAATACTTCTTTCTTCCAAAAGACATTATTTATTATGAGCCTCTCTCTTGCAAAAGTTTTAAATAAGGACTTTCAGTCGATTGGTATCTCAACGCATGGTAGATCAAATTTAAAGTTCTTAAGAACTTTAGGGAATTTCACTAATACGTTACCTCTTCTTCTTAAGTATTCCGGTAAAGATACAATAGAACAATCTTTTTTACACTTTTTAGAAGAGTTTAATTTTCTCACTAAGAATCAAAAGATGCCACTCTTAGAAGTTGTTAAAGAAGAATCTAAAAATTCAAACTTTAGTTTATTTAATATGATATTTTCATATTTAGACTTAACAGACATATACAATAGATTAGATGAACTTGGTGTAAATATATTAGAAATTGATAGGAAATATTCACACACAGATTTAGATATGTATGTAACTAAAGTCAAAAAAGAACTGTTCTTTTGTTTTGAATTTAATGAAGACTTTATAAATTTGAAAGAAGTGAAAGACCTAGTTGAAAACTTTGTTGATATTCTTAGTTCAATAACTTCGGGGCAATGTAATACCACACTAGGGTCCCTCGTTCCTTCCCTTAAGAAAAGTGATAAGAAATCTATTCTACACGGAGATATCTCTTCTAGTGTTCCTCATTTTCTTGACTTCATTACTAACTCTCATTTGTCTGATAAGATAGCGATCAAATCTGACCAAGGAAGTATTAGTTATAGAGATTTAATAAGGCGAGCCTATCAAGTTAGGAATAGTTTACGTTCTCTTGGAATAACCTCTAATGAGAGAGTTGCAATCTACCAAGAAAGAAGTATTGATTATATAGTATCGATGCTTGGGTGTATGTACAATGGTAATCCATATATACCTCTAGACATTGGTTATCCTGAAGAAAGAACAAAGTTTATTTTAGAAGACTCAAAGGCAAAGGTGATAATTACTTCCAAACACTTGTCTAAAGTAAGCACTGACGTTGAGTCATTATACTTTGAGAATATTTTGAAAGAAGGTTATAGGACTGTGTCAAGTTCTGTAATAAATCAAAGTTCAGTATGCTATATTCTCTATACGTCAGGTAGTACTGGAAATCCAAAAGGTGTAGAAGTTACCTTTTCAAATTTAAATAATTTTTTATTCTCTATGGCATCTACTCCAGAGATGTCTTCAGATGATACTTTACTCGCAGTTACAACATTTTGTTTTGATATTTCTTTTTTAGAAATATTTCTTCCTCTCTATTGTAAATCAAGTTTATATTTAGCTTCTTCATCTGAATCGAAAGATAGCCAGAAGATCATTAATATCATTTCTAAAGAAGAGATCACTGTTATGCAGGCTACCCCTGTTACGTGGTCTTTACTTATAAAGTCTGGCTGGAAGGGAAGTCAAAGTCTAAAGGCGCTTTGTGGAGGGGAGAAGCTAGATTATTCTTTAGCACAAAATATCTTATCTAGAGTCGATTCTCTATGGAATATGTATG
>NZ_JBFGYP010000174.1:0-4668 GCF_041587335.1 Halobacteriovorax sp. | reverse complement strand
TTACTTCATACTTTCTAGAAGATTTATTTTAATTTCTTTACATCTAAGACTCTTAATCAAGAAGTAATATAATTAACTATGAAGAGCTTACCAAAACAAGATTCAACCAACTCTCACTACGATCTGCTCTAAGATCTTCAGCTATCCAATCTTTAGAAATAGATAGTTCTGGAGGAAGAAGTTCTTTTAGAGTGGCTAGCACTTAAAAAGGAAATACGTAAATAGTGTCCAAAGGAGTATGGCATCCATTTAGCCACCTCATACCAGAGAAAATGAGGGAGAGGCCATCTTAAACGATATGATCACTTTACAATGTAACAAATTGTTACTCAACTTCAAAAGTACACAAATATCTAACTACATTTATTGACAAACTAACCTCGATATAAACAATAGAATATAAATTAAATGTAAACAGGGATATAGAATGCAGCTTTATCAAGACTACTATAAGAGTTTTAACATTTCAGAACTCACTTCTACTTTTCAAGGTGACTTTGAGAATGGGATAAATGCATGCATTGAGTGTATCGATCGCCATACAGGAAAAAATAAAACGGGTCTTCTCGGTAGGGAGTGGAAAGTGAATCAAACCTTCGATCTAGAAATAGCTTAAAGCATTCATAAAATCTAAAATTCTTTCGTTAGTAGTCTAAGTATCATAAAGACCTAGTCAGCTGGATAAATAGAATAACCAAAGAATCTGATAGAGCTTTTTCAAGTAATTATATGGTTGAAAGAATTGACTCTCAAATCTCCCACTACAAAGTTGGTCAACTAAACCTCTAAAACAGGTCTGAACAAAACCTTGCCACACTTCTGCCACAATCAAAAAAGGGAAACCGAAGTTTCCCTTTAATTTTAAATACTTACTTTAATATGGTGGAGGTAGAGCGATCCCACGCGCACCAAAACTTAAACCCTGATTATTATTCAATATTTGATACCCACTTTTTAGGGAAGCCAATTCATAATCCAGAAATACTTAAACACCTGTATCTTGATCATAAGCTATCCAGCTACAAAATTTCTGAAATAACTGGCTGGTCTAAATCTGCTATATGCAAAGCTATTAAATTTTACAAAATACGGACACAATTATGAGAAGTTCTTACCTCATGAGACTTAAATTCCAAAAGGAATTACAATGGATTTAATTTATTTCCACAAAAAAGGAGAATTTATGTCATTAATAAGCACTTATGCTATGTCCCCCAGCAAGATACCTGACTTCTTTTCAAGTATTCAAAAAGGCCAAGCTCCCTCGAAATTTACACATCAATACTTAAAAGATATCGGGTTTAAAGGAACAAATGATAGGCCTTTTATTAAACTACTTAAAGATCTAAAGTTCTTGACCTCAGATGGAACTCCAACTCAAAAGTATCATGAATACAGAGATTCAAGTAAATCCAAAAGTGTTTTAGGACAAACATTAAAAGAAGCTTACTCAGATTTGTTCGTAATCATTGAAAAACCTAGTCAATCAGATAGAAGCCAGATCGAGGGAAAGTTTAAAAGTAATTTTAACTCCACAGATGATCTTGCAAAAAGAAGAGCTTCAACATTCTTTGCACTTTTAGAAATTGCAGATATTGAACAGATAGGATTAACACAGGACATCACCCAAGAATCAGAGACAGGAAAATCAACCGATACTCCGACACAGACTCATCAACCACTACACTTGAAATCCGCAGGTTTTCACTACAATATTCAAGTTCATTTGCCCGCAACAAAAGACATTGAAGTATATAACTCTATTTTTAAATCAATAAAGGAAAATCTCTTTGAATAATATAAACAAAAAGTTAAAAGAATTTGTTTTCAAAGGTTTGTTGCTAGAAGCTGACTCAAAAAAATTTAGAGAAGCTGGCTATCGAATTGGAATTGACTTCGAAAGGAATGAAGAAAAGCTTTTGTTCGAAGAAATTGAACCTTTCAACATTCAAACAAGGAATAACTCAATAAGAATGGCTCGCCTATATGCCTTATTACATTGCTTTGAGAATCAAGTTAGAGATTTAATAAGAGATACATTAAGCGAGGTTGACCCAAATTGGTCGACAAACCTAATTCCAAAGAAAGTCTCTGATCATGCCAATAAACGAATTGACGGTTCAGAAAAAAACTCTTGGCTAGAAGGAGAGCCGATAGACCTACTGGGCTATGTCGACTTTGGACACTTATCAGATGTCATTTTAAACCAATGGACACACTTCGAAGCTTTAATTCCAAGTCAACACTGGCTGAAGCAGCGAATGGACGAGTTAGAAAAAACAAGAAATTATATTGCCCACAATAGGATGTTACTCGATTCAGAGTTCGAAAGAATTTACATGTATATCAGAGACTGGAATAAACAAATTGGACTTTAAAGCCTATCAAAACGAATGTCTCTGGGTGCGCGTGGCATCCTAATGGTGGAGGTGCCGACAGACTTGCAACACTTTGTTTTCATTAAGGTCACAAAGCGAAGTGTAGCCAAAATAGCCACGACGGCCCATACTTTCGATAAACGTTATCACTACTCTTTTGTGTAACGTTTGGGTGTGTTCATTTTAATACTAATCATAAGTGTAGGCAAGTCACTGATCGCAATTAAAGACGTCTTGATCTTCTTAGAACATGATTGGGGAGAAATCTTCTTCTAGAATTTATTACTACTTGCTGTCTTCTTCTATTAGCTTCTATTCGGTTAAATAACTGTTTGGAACTTTGAATAAAATTTCTTAGAAAGCTATTAAATTCATCTCTCATTTTTCCTAAATTAAAATCTATAAAGTTTTGTCTACTGAAAGGAACAACGTAAGACCAATCACCTTCTTTAAATGGCAATAACCACCAAATTCTTTGCTCTTCTCCAAAGTCAAAGAAAACGGGAACCTTACTACTACTCCATTCATTAAGAATCCTGCTTTCCTCGGTATATATTTTCATCAGCATTGGATTAGGAGTAATCTGTACACCATCTTTTAGAGCATTAAAAAATTGCTCCTTATCTCTTTTCCTACGGAGGCCATCAACGACCCATACCAACTTTGGGTAAAAATTATCTCTTGATAACCTTTCTTCGCTTGTAATGAATGAGTGTTGAAACTCTATTACTGAACCATGTACTGTTTTAACATCTGCGATATGCTTTTCACCATCATCAGCAGTTCTTTCGGGTGTATCACTTGGTGGAAAATGGAATAAAACAACGGTTGGAGACATCATCAACCGCAACCAAAATCAGGAGGCATAGGATGCGTGCGATAATTGAGATATTTCTTGCGATATTATTTACAGTGATTTCAGGAACTACGGTTTTGAATCTATCAAGCCAAACGATAAAGAAAGAAGCCCTTTTGAAAGTTCAAAAGGGACTGCCTTCATTAGAAAGTTTTATAAAAAATGACTAATTAATCACAATTACTTGAACAACATGATTCTTTTATAGGCTCTGCTTTCTTAATTTTTGATAGCTTAATTATGCTAATGCCACCTCTGATTACAACAAGAGAGACAATTCCTCCAATAATAAGGTCAGGAACATTACTCTTAAGAAAATATACCAAAGCACCGGAAAGAATCACTCCGGTATTAACGATTACATCATTAGCAGAAAATATCCAACTGGCCTTCATGTGAACTTCTCCGTCTTTATGCTTATGAATCAATATAAGACACCAGAGGTTAGCGATAAGTGCAATTACTGAAACCACGATCATATAATTAGACAGTGGCTCACTTCCAAAATAGAATTTTCTACCAACCTCGACCAAGCAAAGCAGGCCAAGAGAGATTTGCATAATTCCGCTAAAATATGCCGCCTTATGCTTCATTGCAATTGACTTTCCAACGGCATAAAGACTTAAACCATACACAAATGAATCAGCCAGCATATCTAGCCCATCAGCAAGAAGCCCAGTAGACTCAGCATAAAACCCTAAAATGATCTCAACAACAAACATCGTAAAATTTATACCGAGTAAGTATTTTAGCGTTTTCGCTTCTACACTAGGAGCGATATCTGGAATATCATGATCTAAAACCTCTTGAGAGCTTATTAAATCACCGGGAAGAGAAATAGCCTTTAAAGAGTCCAGTATCTGGTCTTTATCTACACTATGATAAAACTGCACAGTCCTAGACTCTAAATCAAACACCATCTTCGCGCTTGGGTCTAAGTTTTCCATCAATCCTTCGATCATTTTTATTTCAGAAGGACAATCCATTCTTTTTATATTTACAGATGTTTTTTGCATCTATGCCACCCAATCAGACTTATGGTCTGGATTTTCCTTTTTCTTTTTCTCAATATCTTCCAATTTATAGGAGCGAAGTTTAATCTTAAAATTAAGGTTAGGTTGATTTCTCGTAGGTTTCTTTTTACAAATAACAAATTTCAAAACAAGCCTCCCAGCAAGTAGTTTATCGGACACTGTAGTAAAATTAATTAGTTATAAATATGTCGGCCGTGTCCAATTCAGACACGGAAAAGAAGGTCAAAACTCAATGATTTCAACACCCTAATGCGGTACATGGTGGAGGTGGCGGGAATCGAACCCGCGTCCGAATTTCTTTCTATAGAGCGGACTACGTGCGTAGTCTACGGTTATCGTCAGTAGACAAGACTGTCTGAAATACGCGACCTCAGCAAACCCCAATTGTTTTTTTAGATGG
>NZ_JBFGYP010000173.1:0-4687 GCF_041587335.1 Halobacteriovorax sp. | reverse complement strand
TTATCAGTAAAAGATAATCTTAATTTTCTTACTCTACGGCCGTGAGAGTCTACAAGATTTTTCAAAAAGTCCTCTGAGAATAATGCAAAGAATAAAACATTCTAGTTTTTTCCATGTATAGACCAAGTAGTCAACTTCAGAGGGCGACTAGAGCGCTGCACATATATTTGCACAGCGCCATTTTACCTATAAATGAGGATAGTCTGTATAACCAACTTCATTCTTCGTATAGATTGTTTCTAAATTGACTTCATTTAAAGGGGCATCAATTTCAAACCTCTTAACAAGATCAGGGTTAGATATAAAAGGCATTCCAAATGCAACTGCATCTACAAGACCAGAGTTAATGGCCTTGGCTGCCGTTTCTTTTGTATACTTCTCATTTCCTATGAAGACACCGGAGAATATCTCTCTTAATTTTGGAGTTAAGCTATCGTCAGCTTGGTGCTCCCTAGTGAAAATAAATGCTATTTGTCTCTTGCTAAGCTCTTCTACAGCATAGCTAAATGTTTTAAGAGGATTCGAATCACCCATATCATGGGCATCACAGCGAGGAGAGAGATGAACGCCAACTCTGTCAGCACCCCAAACACTTGTTACTGCATCAGTCACTTCCAGGAGAAATCTAGCTCTATTCTCTAAAGATCCTCCATAAATATCTTCTCTTTTATTTGTACTATCTTGAAGGAACTGATCTATCAGATAACCATTTGCTGCATGTATTTCAACACCATCAAATCCAGCCTTCTTAGCATTCTCGGCGCCAAGTCTATACGCTTTTACAACCTCTTTAACTTCACTTGTTTCAAGTGCTCTAGGCGTTTCAAACTCTGTAACTGGACGAACGAGAGAAACATGTCCTGCAGGCTTAATTGCAGATGGGGCAACTGGTTTTTCACCATTTAAAAAGGACGAATGAGAGATTCTACCAACATGCCATAGTTGCATAAATATCTTCCCACCTTCACTGTGGACGGCCTCTGTAATTTTTTTCCAGCCTTCAACTTGCTCATTTGACCAGATACCAGGTGTGTCAGCATAACCAACACCCATTGGTGTTACAGATGTAGCTTCAGTTAGGATTAATCCCGCATTAGCTCTTTCTTTATAATACTTTGCCATTAGGTCATTTGGTATACGATCCTCACCTGCTCTTCCACGAGTCAGAGGGGCCATAATAATTCTATTTACTAGCGTTAAGCTTCCTAGCTTTAATGGGCTAAATAACGAATTCATTCACATCTCCATTGTTTGATACTTGTCAAACGATACAGAACAGCTTGCGTCAGGGCAAGTAATTTGTTAGATATATATCTAACAATGAAAGAAATAAAACAAATACCATTAGACAAAATCATGAAGGCCTTAGGAGATCCTATTAGGCTTAGTGCTGTACAGCAGTTACTTCAGGCCAGTAATAATGAAATAACCTGTGGCGATTTTAATTATGGAGTGCAAAAGGCAACCTTCTCTCATCATATAAAGATTCTTGTTGATGCAAATATACTTTGTGCAAGAACTGAAGGCGTAAGAAAATTTCTTTCCATTAATCCTGAAATAGAAAAATCATACCCTAGTATTTTAGAAGCAATTAAAAACTCATAGACTATTTTTTCTTAAATTGTCCCATCATTTCATCTAGCTCTACTACGTATTTATCTTTTACACAGACTTGAACCTTCTTCTTATTAGATTTAAGTGAAGCGAATTTTGGACGTCCCTCACTTTGATAGCAAAGAGAGAAAAGTATATTCTGATTGGATGAAAATTTTAACTTTTCAGGAAAGCTAAAACATTTATTAATGACTTTACAGTCTTTACTGTAGAGATTATTTCCATCGACTTGTACGGGATAACTCTTACCATTTTCTATAAGAAGAGTATCAGAATTAATTGCTAATGTAGTCAAGGTCAGTGACCATATCATAAAACCTTTTATCATCAACCCAAAACGATCCTTCTTCATAATTACATTCCTCAATTTTATCCATATCATATGATCGGCAACCTCGTCCCCAAGAGTTTCTAATCTTGAATTGGCACTTACCGTCTTTCCATCTTCTTCCAGTTAAAACACTTGCGTGCCCACCACTAGAATCCATTATATTATCAACATTATAACTGATTCCCATTGGCTTACCAGATGAAAGAATATCTCCAATTTTTCCAAAGTATCTTTTAATACCTTTCTTTACTCTTATACGATCAGACATCTTTCGTCCCTGCTTTCCAACACGAGGTCTTGGCTTAGAGAGAGAATCTATCTCAAAGTCTTTTAGCTTAATTAGATTTTCACTGCATCTCTTCTTAAGAATTATTGAAAGAGCTGTATTCATATTATTCTGCTCTAAAATAGAATATAACTCAGAGGCAGAAAGACCATTTAATTCTCTAAAACTAATAAGCGAGTCTATTTCATTACAAGAAACTATCTTAGCGGTTGATTCATCCTTCATGCCCGCTTTTATTTCTTCTAAACGAAGAATAATTCCAGCAGTCTCGCCACGATAATTACGGTCAAATGGTAGGGCCTCTTCTGAACAAACACGTTTTTCATCTACAGCATTCTCCAATGCTCTATCAACCCAGCCACCTTCATAAGAGTCACCAAATGTACCTTCATTAAATAATCGACCAATATTATATCCAAGTTTCATGAAAGTGCTGTTATCAATATTTTTATTAAAGATAGCTGAAACGTGTGATGCTGATACAGGCTCTTTCATTTCAGCAGTAAGTAAGTCCGCTGCAGAAAATGCATAACACCAACCTATTCCATCTTGATTCCTCGGAGTAGAGAAATGCTCCTTCATTTCAGGATTCATATTCTCTCTTACGTCTACGTCTGAGCATTCAGATTCAGGTATTTTGACATCAATCCCCCATGAGGATAGAGAAAAGCAAAATATAATTATAAATAAACTTATCGATTTTTTCATATGACCTTATCGGAAAATAATTAAATAATCTTTAGCAATACAACTTAACTAACTGATATCACTTAACTTCAATTTCCATAACAACATCTCGATCTAAGTCATGAGTTAGGTTATAAGGAATCTTCATCTTCTTCAAAAGTCTTTCATAGAGCCTCTTATGTGACTTAGATGTGTAGACGTAAACACTGTCTATTTTATCTTGAGACTTAAAAGATGAGAGTAACTGAGATAGGAGCTCATCACTTAGTTTGCGGTCTCCTAGTTTTTCATCAACTGTAAATCGTACAATCTCTCCAGTTTTCTTTCCCTTCTCTCTTTTAACTCTGACTCCAGTTGCTTTTTCAAAAGGTAATAACTCCTCTGCATCAGTAGAGTTTACAAATGCAAGTCCACCTCTCATAGAGTCTGCTTTATCTTTTTCTGTGCTAACAAATAAGGTCGTCCTGTATTCCATCTCTTCACTACTTTTTATAAAATCCTTTACCTCTTGATCACTAAGGTTGAGTCTTTTTCTATATGTATCAGAAACAAAGCTCCAATACTTAGAGCTAATTTGTGAGACTTCATCTTTTGGACCATTTAAATTTAGAACGTAATAGTCTCCCTTTTCAGAAGAAAATTTAAATCCTGCTTCTCCATATGTTGCATTATCCATTTCTTTTTTAGATAAGTAATATGTGAGCTCATCGTAATCTTTAACGTGATAAAGAGAGTTATTAGAATCGAAGCCTTTTGATATCTTTAGGCCATCCATTATTCCTTTGAATGAGGAGAAACCTGTTAGTGAAGTCTCTGCTGCAAGAATCAAGAGGTCAGTATTATAATCCTGATTACATTCAATAAACTTTTGATAATGGACTGCATTACTAGTTCCCATGAATTGATTAAGTTTATTGCTACATTCTTTTCTTTTATTTGAGAGATTAAGGGAGTCTTTAACAAATAGACTTGTACTTGAAGCACCTGCTGTCGCTTTCACAACACTTGCATACAACTCTTCTCTCATTCCCCACTTTAACAGTCTTGTTCCTTTCAATCCCCAGACTCCAAGCCTAAATGCTGGCCCCGCCAAAAAAGGTGCGGCCACAAGCCCTATCTCTGTACCAATATCTTTTAAGTTTTCTTTGTAAATATAGTCTTTATTTTTCTTATAAAAATGGCATGCTAATTCTGAATCTTCAGAATTCTCTAATTCCTGTTCCCAATCAAGCTCGCTTAATATGCTAGAACTCATATTATCTAAAGCGATTTCTCCCTCTAAACTTTTAAAAAATTCCAATAGCCTCTTTTCTCGAACTTCTTCTCTTGAGTCTTTAGCGAAATTATAGCTTCTCTCTTCATTTCCAAATCTCTGCTGAAGCTCAGAGATTTTATCCTGAGCTGATCCTAGGTAACTTGAATAAGTTTCCACTAAGGCCTTTCTAAAGTCTTTCTCACTCTTTTTATCGCTAAGAATAATATTCTCAATATTTTTACTGGCCAGTATTGGCCTCTTTGAAAGAAGTGCTAACTTAACTCTTTGCAGTCTTCTTAATTTATCTTCATTATCAACTTGCATTGAAGGACTACAAACGCGGTAACACATGCTCAGTTTTTTTGAGTAAATATCTATTTCGCGCAATATTCTCTGCAGTGATTTATAATCATTTTCTATTTGTATAAATTCTTGTTCATACCACTCTCTACTACTTGAAGCATCTACATAATCGTCGCGTAGATATCGTAGCATTCCCTTATTATTATCAATT
>NZ_JBFGYP010000172.1:0-4826 GCF_041587335.1 Halobacteriovorax sp. | reverse complement strand
CTATAAAAAAGGCCCTTTTCAGGGCCTTTCTTTTTATGAATTAACAACAATCTTTTCTTTATTACCTATTTTTGCAAACAAATCTTTTGCTTTATAAACAAGTAAATGAACAACAGGAACAAGGAAGTAAGTGAATATAATTGATCCAATCATCCCACCAATTATTACGGCCCCCATCGCTGACTTAATCTTATCAAGAGCAAAAAGTTGAGGAAGTGTACCAGCTATAATTGCAATTGATGTCATCAAAATAGCTTTTAGCTTTTCCTTTGCACCTAACCAAATCGCCTCTTTGACCTCTATTCCCTCAGATATTTTCTGCTGAGCATACTCAATCATCAAGATAGCGTTATTAACGGCAAGTCCAACAACCATAACCATTGCCATCATAGAACCAATATTAATCGTTTGATCTGTATAAAACATAAGTACAATTGAACCTAAGAAGGAAGTTAGAATTGCAGACCCAATTGATAATGGGAATACAAATGAGTTTAAAACAGCAACAAGCAGCATATACGTTAGAATAACGGCCAGTAAGAATGCCTTACCAAGCTCACTTGATGACTCCGATTGATTTTCAGCATCACCTGCATAAGTATACTTAATAGTGTCAGGAAGGTCAGCTTCTTCAAAGCTTTTTGAGAGCTCAGCCATTACTGTACCAGTATTAGATTTTGCAAGATATCCATTCAACTGAATGATACTTTTCTTATCTCTTCTTTTTAATGGTGAAGTCGCCTCTGTGTACTTAACTTCCCCTAGAGAAGCGATTGGAATTAATCCATCTTTACCATGAATAAGAAATGAGTCAAAATCTTCAACATTCTTCTTAAACTCATTACCTAAAGTCACATTAATAGCGTATTCTTCTCCATCCTCTTTATAGACAGAATCATCATCACCATTAACTAGGCCTCTAATAACTTGTCCAATTTGAATATTCGTAAGTCCTTGTCGTATAATTTTAGATGAATCCGGGTTAAATTGAACCTCCATCTTTGGTACACGATAAGAGCTTTGAACAGATCCAAAGTATCCGCTATTAGCCATTATCTCTTTCATCTTATCAGATGCTTCAATCATCTCCGGAAAGGTTGCTCCTGTAACATCAATTGTAATATCGCCTAAGTTACTTGTATTTGATTTCCCTCCAGAAAGAGTGATTTCTGCTTCAGGTATTTTTGTTAAATCTACAAGTAGCTCACTCATTAAAACATCATAACTCTTAGATCTTTTAGATGCGGAAATAAGACTTACTGTAACTCTAGCCTTTTCCTCTCCATCATATCCAATATCAGCAAGAGTACTATCGACCTCAGGATACTCCTTTAATAGTTCATCAATCTTCTGAACAACCTCTCCTGTTTTCTCCACTGGAGTTCCATCAGGCATTACAATAGATACTGAGTACTCATCTCTATCTGACTTCGGTACGAATTCTGACCCAAGTCTAGAGCCAGAGAATGAAATAGACATAAACACTGCTATTGCTAAAGTAGCAGAAAGAATAGGCCAGTTCATCATTCTATCAAAAAACCACTTATACTGAACAGTGATCCATTCGATAACTTTATCTGTACCTTTAGCAACTATAGGAAAAGGTCCTTTTAAAGTTTCTGGATCTTTAAGGAGAATTGAGCACAGCATAGGTGTTAATGTAACTGAAGCAATGATTGAGAAAATTGTTGCATATACAACAGTCATTCCAAACTGAACCATGAACTGTCCAACAATTCCGCCCATAAAAGCTAAAGGAGTAAAAACAACAAGATTTGTTCCTGATGAAGCAAAAATTGCCAGAAGTACTTCTTTAGTTCCATCAATAGCCGCAGTTTGAGAATCCTTTCCCATTTTTAAATGTTTATAAATACTTTCTATAATGATCAAAGCATTTGCAATAAGTGTCCCTAAGCAGGTACCAAATGCAAGTAGTGTCATCATATTGATTGAGTAGTTAGACATGTCCATTATAAAGAATGTTGATATAATAGATGTTGGAATAACAACTGCAGCGATGATCGCACCTCTCCAGTCTCCCAAGAACACTAAAAGAATTACAATAGTTAACACAATTCCTAATAAAATACTTTCAATTGTTCCAACTGTATTATCAAGAGTGATTCTTGTTGTATCAACTGCAATATCTAACTTCATTCCCTCAGGAAGCTCTGTCTTAATAACTTCAAGGTCCGTCTTAAGAGTTTTAACAATTTTTACAGCGTCACCATCTGACAGCTTTTTAACAGCAATACCGACAGTATCTTTACCATTGTATCTCGCAATCGAATCAACATCTCTGTAGCTATCGCTTACAAATCCAACTGATGATAGTTTTATAGTTCTTCCCTCTCTAGATACAATAGGAAGATTCTTTATATCTTCAACACTAGAGAACTCTCCAACAAATCTAACACTTACTTTAGAGTCTTTCTTATTGATTGACCCTCCAGGAACATTTAAATTCTTCCTGGCCATAGAATTAATAACATCCTCAATAGATAAGTAGTTTTGGATTAAGAGGTTATTATCAAGTTCTACATTGATCTCTCTTTCTCTACCACCAAATACATCAATAGTTGCAACACCATTAATTGCAGAAAGTCTTGTCTTAAGTTTCTTATCTGCATATTCATATACTTCAGTTAAAGTGTGCTTATCACTCATAAGAGATAAGTTAACAATAGGCTGAATTAATGGATCAAATTTTGCGATAACGGGTCTATCTGCACCATCTGGAAAATCGTTGATAATCGCTTCAACCTTATCCTTTACTTCAATTGACTTTATATTAACATCTGCCTCAATAAGAAATTGTATCGTAACAACACCAAAACTATCTCTGGCCTCCGATTGAATATTCTTTATTTGAGAAATTTCAGAAACTGCATCTTCAACTCTTTTTAAAACTTGAGTCTCAATCTCTTCAGGGGATGCTCCACCATAAATAGTTTGAACTGTAATAATAGGAAATTCAACTTTAGGTGTTGGCTCTATAATTAGATTTCCAACTGACACAAGACCCATCACCATAAAAATAGCGATAAAAATAATTGTTGTCGCTGGACGTTTTACAAATACTTCAATCATAATTTACTCCGCTCTCTTGACGACTAATACTTTTTGCTGATCTTTTAAATATCTCTGATCACTAATAACAATTTCATCCCCAGATTTAACTCCACTTTTAATGGCATAGAATTCGTCATTATTTCCTGAAAGTACTACATCTTTAATTTCAACTTTATTTTTATTTCTAACTATATATATGTGAGGGGTTCCACCACGAGTAGAAACCGCCGATCGACTAACAACTACAGAATTTTTTAAATGTCCGACTTCAACTTGGATCACTAGTGATTTTTTAGAATCAATGCTTTTTGAAAATGTTACCTCTACAGCGTAGAGTCCTGAAAGATGGTCAACATTTTTAGATATAAAAGTAATTCTCCCATTATATATTTCATTATCTTTTGTGATTCTAGCAATTGCACCAATTTTTAATTTGTCAGCAACTCTAGGAGCAACTAAAGACTTAATAACTTTCCCATTACTCTTAACACCAGTAACCGTGACTGTATTAGAAAGTGATCTTTCCTCTGCGAGTTCTGTATATACAGGAACTCCATTTTTATTCCAGTATCTATATAGTGTTGGTACGTCTTTATTATTTGCAATTTTCACCTGTTCAGACTTCCATAGAAGACTACCTACATATAGAGCCGCTACAATAGCGACGAAGATGATTCTTTTCATTACTCACCTCTCCCGGATTTTTTAGTTGTCACTCTTTCAATATCTACATTTGTATTTAGAAGCTCAAGCTTAGTTCCTGCATAGTTTATTCTGTTATTTGTAAGTAGAAGCTCACTATCATTTAATTGCAATTGTGAAACTCCACCTGTAGCGAATGCCCCTAAAGAGACCTTATAAGAAGATAGAGCTAACTCTATCGCTTTCTTTTCAGACTCTAGCTTTCTCTCTAAACTTTCTCTTTGCTGTATTAGCTTGCGCAATTGTACTCTTTGATTTCTTTCTTCTTGATCTAATTGTAGCTGAGCAATTCTAGACTCAACTCTTCTAATCTGAACTGCGTCATTCTTAGATCCACCAAACGGCCAATCAAAGTTAAACATAACTCCAAAAGTGAAGTCTTCCTGCTCCTTTACTTTATCTCCTAGAAATCCATCTTTATAATTTGATGGAGCAAAGCTAGCAAACGCACTTATAGTAGGCATTCTATTGGCCTTCTCCCCTTCAATTGATAATTGACGAAGCTTTAGGTTCTCTTTCAAAATACTAATATTTAAATTATCAGAAACATCCACTTCATTGCTTTCATCTATAACTGATATTTCACGAAGTGATTTCTTTTCTAAAATAATTTCACTTCCTTCATTGATTGCTAAGAAGTTCATTAAGTCGTATTTTGCAATTTTAAAGTTTTTCTCAGAATCAATAAGAAATGGTCTTCGACTTGCTATATCTGCTTGCATTTTTAAGTTGTCGTTACGACTGATCCTTCCGTAAGAAACTCTCTTCTCTAATGTCTTTTTATTTTCGTTAGCATTTTTAAATGACTCTTTCGATACGTTTAATAAGTCGTGACTAAAGAGAACTCTATAATAAAGTTTACGCGCCATATTCTTAACTTCGGCCTTTGTTGCTAATGATCTAGTTCTACTAATTTCTTTACTGGCCTTAGCAATATCAATCCCACTACTTATTCTTCCAAAAGTATAAAGAGGCTGTGTAATCCCCACAGAACCACTCTCATTCCACTGATAACCATATGGAAGAACACTCCCCTTACCACTCGACTTTCT
>NZ_JBFGYP010000171.1:0-4946 GCF_041587335.1 Halobacteriovorax sp. | reverse complement strand
TTGAGATAACAATCACAATTCCTGGTAAGCACAATATCTTAAACTCATTGGGAGCAATTGCTCTCGCCTATAATATGGGTGTTCCTTTTAAAGAAATCGCTAGTTCAATAATTAAATTTGATGGTGTTGGAAGAAGATTTCAAACATTACTAAAAGAAGAAAAGTTTGAAGTTATTGATGACTATGCTCACCACCCTACTGAGATAGATGTGACTTTGAAGGCAATGAAAGAAACACGTCCAGATAAAGAGATTGTCGTAGTGTTTGAGCCCCATAGATATAGTAGAACAAGAGACTGTTGGGATTCATTTTTACATTGTTTTAACTCTGCAGACAGGGTTTATATCTCACCTATTTACCCTGCAAGTGAAAAACCAATTGCTGGAATCGAGAGCGATAGATTAATTTCAGATATAAATCAACTTCATCCAGATCTTGTTCACAAACTAGACTCTATTGAAAATATAGACTCTATAATCAATAAATATAAGAATGAGAATGTAACTCTAGTTACATTAGGTGCAGGTTCTATTGGTCGAATTATTAGAGAGAAGACAAATAACTAATGAATATAGAAAATATAGTTACAGGCATTGATGGTATTGTTTTTGAGTCTAAAAAAGATTTAACAAAACATAGTACGATGAGACTAAAGTGTGTTGGTGACTTGATAACGGTCACTAGTGTCTCAGGTTTAAAGTCATGCTTGAAAACGTTGTCTGAAAATTCAATTGAATATAGAGTTTTAGGAATGGGGGCAAATCAGCTTCTTTCTGAGACTTCTGAAATTCCGTATATAAAACTATCTCTTCCATTTGATAAATCGTATTTATTAAATGCTAGAGATACTTACCTATTACCTGCTTCTGTAACTTTAAGTGTTTTATCTTCACATGCTGTAAAGAAAGGTCTTAAGGGATGGGAAGCATTTACTGGAATTCCGGCCACACTAGGTGGTGCCATCTTTATGAATGCAGGTACAAACCTTGGAGAAATAGGTCCACTTGTAACTAGAGTTTTTACTATCACTAAAGAAGGTGAAGAGAATATTCACTTAATGAATGAAGATTCATTTAGTTATAGAAAGCAAAACTTTCTTGCAGATGGTGAATTTATTTATCAAGTAGAAATGAAACATTTTGGTGAAGACCCGAGTATTTCTAAACAAATTAAAGAGTATTTAGAGTTAAGAAACCGTACACAACCTCTCAAAGAGTGGACATGTGGTTGTGTTTTTAAGAATAGTAAACATAAGAGAACTTGCCTGGCCGGAAAATTTATTGATATAATGGGTTTAAAGGGACTTACTTACAATGGAATGAGGATAAGTCCAAAGCATGCCAACTTTATGGAGAATACAAATTCTTCTTCACATAAAGATGTCGTCGCTCTAATAAATATAATCAAGGATGAACTTCTACTTCAATACGGTGTCGAATTTGAAACGGAAGTAAAACTTTAGGGCCATAAATGATAAAAAGTTCTTCAAAATTAAGATTTCTATTGATCACTCCTGTGTTGCTTCTATGTGTATTCATGGTGGAAGAAGGTGTTACTTCTTTAGGAATTGAAAAGCGTCTTGAAGTTAAATACAGAACTTCATTTGGTAGATGTCCTTCTAGAGCTGCTGGAACATTGACACTTCAGCTTATTAAGTCTTTTGAAAAGAATAAATCTCTTAGAGATGTAAAAACAAAAATAGTTAAAGATAAGTTAGATGAGAAGCACTTTATATCATCATATAAAGTAAAATATGATCCTTTAAAAAAATATTTACACTTCACTTATGAGTGCCCAGAGCCATTGATGAAAGTTCAAATATATAAGGAAGGTGGTCTTGAGTCTTATGAGGCCATTCTTGTTGATAATGGAAAATTATTTGATCCAACTTATGAGGTTTTATTGAGAACTGAGGATAAGCTAAATTATGATCTTCCTTTCTTGGCCTTACCTGTTGGTGATATGGATGAAAAAATTCAAAAAGATATAACTACTTTAGTTTCGGGAATGCCGATAAGTTTTAGAAAAAAACTTGCAGAAGTTATTATTAACGATGATAAAGAATTAACAATTATACTCTCGTTAAACAATCATCCATCAAGTGTTTTTATGGGGCCTGATGAGTGGGCGTTGAAAATGACTAAGTTAGCCAAGATAGTTAACTACATGGAATTAAAGAAGAAAATCCCTGCAATTATTAATCTAACAAATTCAAAAAAAGTTGTTGTCAAGTTTAACGACAAATTCTAAAATTTTCATAACACCTTATTTAAAAAAAATAAATAGGGCAAAATCAACGGATTGATTGAAAATCAGTGAGAAAGGAATCTCATGAACGAAAAAAACATCATAGTCGGCCTAGACGTTGGCACAACAAAAGTCTGCACCATAGTTGGTGTTCAGGGTCCTAATTCAGAATTAGAAATTATTGGTATCGGTACTCACCCTAGTCATGGGCTGAAGAAAGGTTCTGTCGTAAATATAGATAAGACAGTTCGCTCTATTCACAGCTCAATTGAAGAGGCAAAGTTGATGGCCGGAGTAAATATTAGTAGCGCAACAATCGGAATTGCAGGAAGCCATATTTATAGCTTCAATAGTTCAGGTGTTGTAGCAATCAAGGGGAAAGAGATCACCCCTGCTGATGTAGATAGAGTACTGGAAGCTGCTAAGGCCGTTGTAATACCTTCTGATAGAGAAGTGTTACATGTAATCCCACAAGAATTCCGAGTTGATAATACAAATGGAATTAAAGATCCAGTTGGTATGTGCGGAGTAAGGCTTGAAGCGCATGTTCATATTGTTACGGGCTCAATTCCATTAATTCAGAACTTAGTAAAGTGTGTTGAGCAAGCAGGTGTTATAGCAAACAGAGTAACACTTCAACCTATTGCTTCGTCTGAGTCAGTTCTTTCTTTAGAGGAAAGAGAGATGGGAGTTATTCTCGTTGATATTGGTGGTGGAACTACTGATATTGCAATCTGGAAAGAAGGAAGTTTAATTCACTCTCAAATTATCCCTGTTGGTGGTAATCATTTTACAAATGATTTAGCGATAGCTTTAAAAATTCCTCATGCAGAAGCTGAGAGAATTAAAATAAACCATGGTAGCGTGTTGGCAGAACAATTAAACCAATCTGCTCATATTACGGTTCAAGGCCTGAGTGGAACTAAGCCTAGAGAAGTTCAACTGAGCTTAATTGCAGATGTTCTTGGAGCTAGGGCGGAAGAGTTATTTAACATTATAAGAAATATCATTGCAGAGAAAAATCTTGGTAATGAGATCACTGGTGGAATAGTACTCACAGGTGGGGGCGCACTGATTAAAGGTGTGGCAGAACTTGGTGAGTATATTATTGAACGTCCAACAAAGATTGGATATCCAGCACCATTTGGTGGAATGACAAATATTATGCAGAATCCGAAATTTTCTACAGTTCTTGGTCTATTGATTGAGTCAAATAGAAATGAACTGGTTCATGTAGATGAAAAAGATATTAATAACAATCAAATGGATTTGATTGGGAAATTTAGTGATTCCCTAAAATCTGTTTTCAAAGAAATTTTTTAATTAGGGGGCTCTCATGTTTGAGATGACAGAAGAACAAGCAATTTTAACAGATGGTGCAAAAATTAGAGTAGTTGGTGTTGGTGGCGGCGGATGTAACGCTGTTAATACAATGATTAAGGCCGGTCTTACTGGTGTTGAGTACATTGTAGCTAATACTGATCAACAAGCGCTAAATGCAAACTTAGCACCAACAAAAATTCAACTAGGTGCTGAAATCACTAAGGGTCTAGGAGCAGGTGCAAACCCAGAAGTTGGTCGCAAAGCGGCGATGGATGAGTATGAGAAACTAAGTGAAATACTACAAGATTCTGACATGGTCTTCATCACTGCCGGTATGGGTGGTGGAACTGGAACTGGTGCAGCTCCCGTGATTGCTAAGCTAGCTAAAGAGTTAGGAGCATTAACTGTTGGTGTTGTTACTAAGCCTTTTTTATTCGAAGGTAAGAAAAGATTCCGCCAGGCAGATGCAGGGATTCAAGTTTTAGAAGAAAACGTTGATTCATTAATTACGATTCCAAATCAAAGACTTCTTTACATGGCGGGTGAGAGTTTATCACTTGTTGATACATTTAAAAAAGCAGATGAAGTACTTTTAAATGCTGTTAGAGGTATCTCTGATCTAATCAATACAACAGGTCATATTAATGCTGACTTTGCAGACGTTAAGACAGTAATGGCAAATAAAGGTCTTGCTCTTATGGGAACAGGACTTTGTTCAGGACCTGATAGAGCTATCAAGGCGGCTACTGAAGCAATCAGTTCACCACTTCTTGAAGATATTTCAATCAATGGTGCAACAGGTATCATTATCAATATTACTGGTAATGCATCACTTACAATGCATGAAACAAATGAAGCTGTTACTCTAATTATGGAAGCAGCAGATGATGATGCAGAAATTATCTTTGGAACAGTAATTGACGACACAATGGAAGATAATATCAAGATTACTGTTGTTGCAACAGGACTTGGTGGATTAGAGAAAGTGGCAGCACTTCCTCAGAATCGTTCAGTACAAATGGTGGAAAAGTTAAGACCAGTACAAAGACAACAAGAAACTCCAAACTCATGGAGACAAGAAGATGCTGTAGAAGAGACAAGAGAAGAAGTTGTGGCTAGAGAGCCTCAACAGGCTCAAGCTCAACCACAACAAACTTGGTCTGAGCCAGTTCAAACTCAACATGTAGAAGAGAGAGAATTTGTTAAGACAACTCCAGAAGAAACAACACAAACTTGGAGAGAAGAAAAGTCTTGGAATGAAGAGCCTGCATATAGAGCAACGGAAGAAACTCAACAGGGTACTTTAGCTCAATCTATAAAAGATGCAGCAGCAAGATATGAAACAAACAAAGTTGAGCAACCTCAACATACTCAAG
>NZ_JBFGYP010000170.1:0-4964 GCF_041587335.1 Halobacteriovorax sp. | reverse complement strand
TTAGTGGATTCTGTTAGCTCATAACCAAATTTATTAACGATATCCTGCGCAGTAATAACACCTACAATTCTCTTATCATCAAGTCGACTTACAACTGGTAGTCTAGAGATTTGAAACCTTTTAAGCCTGTGAAAGGCCACCATCAAAGACTGATCGGGATAGATCTTTATCACTTTCTTTTCACAGAGGTGTTCTAGTTTTTTATCAAACTCTTTTCTTCCAATTGCTGCACTCATATCAGACTTTGCAATCATTCCGATTAGTCGTCCCTTACTTAGAATAGGGTATCCTGAAATGCTCTCCTTTCTGATTCCTTTATAGGCCTCAATAAGACTAAGAGAGGCACTTAGACTTACTACGTTTGACTCCATTGCATCTTCAACATTTAAAGACTCTAAGATTTCATTATCTTCGTGACTTGGTAAATGTATTCCATCTTGTTCAGAAATTTTTTCGTAGATAGATTTATTTTCAATTTTAGCTGAGATCACATAAGAAGTTATATTTGCAATCATCAAAGGAAGAATAATATTATAATCTCTAGTTAATTCGAAGACCATTAAAATTGAAGTAAACGGGGCCCTAATCACAGCAGCAAAGAATGCTCCCATACCAACGAGCGCATAGGCGCCACTGAGAGTTGTAATATCTGGGAAAAAGTAAGAACAAGTTACTCCAATAAAGCTTCCCATGGTTGCACCCATGAAAAGAGTTGGCATAAATAGACCGCCACTCATACCACTTGAGTAACAAATTGAAGTTGAGATAAATTTTAAAATAAAGAGTGTTATTAAGATTTTGGGATCAAGAATTAAAGATAATAAGGTCCCCTCTAAAGTTCCACTACCACTACCAATAACTCCAGGGTGAATCTGGCTTAGTAGACCTACACAGCAAAAAGCAATCATTATAAAAGATAGTTTATGGTTATTCATAAACTTTTGATTAAACTCTCTAAATTTAAGAACTGTCCCCATCCAAAGAGGTCCAACAAAAGAAGCGGATAGGCCAATAATAAGATAAAAGATTAACTCTCTATGATCAGTTAACCTGTAGTGAACTTCTTGGAAGACCTCTGTTGTATTAGTAAGCATCTGCGAAGTCACAACAGCAATTACACTAGAAATAATTATAGATCCTAGGATTTTTGCATTTAAGTCACCTACAACTTCTTCAAGGGTAAAGACCACAGCAGATATTGGAGTGTGAAAAGCTGCAGCAACCCCACTAGCACTTCCAACCGCAACTAACGCCTGAACTCTTTTCTTTGAAAGAGAAAAGAAATTGCCTAAAAAAGATCCTAGGCCCGCAGAAGTCGCAACAGCAGGGCCTTCTAGTCCAAGAGACACTCCTGAACCTAGAGAAAGTAGAGAAGTAAAAAACTTTCCAACAGTATCTTTAAATGAAATTTTTCCATGAAAAACAGCAAGCGCGATCCTAACATTTGGAATTCCTGAACCAGCAGTCCATGGAAGAAACCTGGTTGTAAGCCATCCAGAAATAAAGATAGCGATCCCACCATATAAAAAACTCTCCCAGGTGAAAGTACCCGATGTTTTAAATATTTCTCTTAAAAGTAGAACCCCATGGTGTAGAGCTAATACGACAAGAGCTGATAAAAACCCAACAATTAAAGTTAGAGCGAAGTAAGTTCTATCCTCACTGATTGAATCTTTAAGAAATTTTCCTAAGAGAATATATCTAACTTTTATAAATGATTTCATTTTCACGCTTTCACTACTTAGTAGTAACTGAAGTTATTAGTATTCTAATTAACATTCTAGGCAAAACTTATGTAGTTTTCTAGGCAGAAAAACTTGAGGGGGATAGCTCCCCTAAAATAGAATAGCTAATTGTAAAATAGACCTATCAGAGCAAAACAGCAAATAAAGATATCATCTTTAATAATATTTTCATCATCTTGAACCACTATAAACACAAGATATTGTCGTTCCAATAAAAAAGGCCACCTTTTGAAGGTGGCCTTAGTTTTTTTATGATTTTAAAATTGGTAAAACTGGACTGATTACATCATTCCCGGCATTCCGCCCATTCCACCCATTCCACCTGGCATTCCAGCTGGAGCAGACTCTTCTTTAGGAAGATCAGCAATCATTGTTTCAGTAGTAAGCATTAATCCAGAAACAGAAGCTGCATTTTGAAGTGCAGATCTTGTTACTTTAGTTGGATCAATAATTCCAGCTGCAACTAAATCTTCATACTTTCCAAGTCTTGCATTGAAACCGTAATTAACATCACCTTTTCTCTTAACATCATTCACAACTACCGACCCTTCAAGTCCAGCATTTGCAGAAATTTGTCTAAGAGGCTCTTCAGTAGCTCTTCTTACAATTTTAATTCCAAAAGTTTCTTCTGGACTTGAACCTTCTAGTCCTTCAAGGACTGTAGAAGCGTGAACAAGTGCAGAACCACCACCAACAACAATTCCTTCTTCAACTGCTGCTCTAGTAGCGTTAAGAGCATCTTCTACTCTATCTTTCTTCTCTTTCATTTCTGTTTCAGTTGGAGCTCCAACGTTGATTACAGCAACACCACCAGAAAGCTTAGCTAGTCTTTCTTGTAGTTTTTCTTTGTCATAGTCAGAAGAAGACTCTTCAACTTGCTTTTGAATTGTAGCAACTCTTGCATCAACTGCATCTTTATCACCAGCGCCATCAACAATTGTAGAATTTTCTTTATCGATTGTGATCTTCTTAGCTGAACCTAAGTGCTCAAGCTCTGTAGACTCAATAGACATACCAAGCTCTTCAGAAATTACAGTTCCACCAGTTAGGATTGCAATGTCTTTAAGCATTTCTTTTCTTCTATCACCAAAACCTGGAGCTTTAACTGCACATACATTTAAAGTTCCTCTTAGCTTATTAACAACAAGAGTTGTTAGAGCTTCACCATCTACATCTTCAGCAATGATAAGAAGTGGCTTAGAAGCTTGAACTACTTTTTCAAGAACTGGAACTAATTCTTTCATGTTTGAGATTTTCTTATCAGTGATAAGAATCATTGGTGAATCAAAGTTTGTTTCCATTTTTTCTGGATTAGTTACAAAGTAAGGAGATAGGTAACCTCTATCAAATTGCATCCCTTCAACAACATCAAGAGTTGTTTCAGCTGTTTTAGATTCTTCGATAGTGATAACACCATTGTTTCCAACTTTTGCCATCGCTTCAGAAATTAATGAACCAATCTCAGTATCGTTGTTAGCTGAAATTGTACCAACTTGAGCAATTTCTTCAGAAGACTTAACTTCTTTAGACATCTCTTGAAGCTTTCCAACTACTTTTTCAACAGCAATGTCGATTCCTCTTTTTAAATCCATTGGATTGTGACCAGCAGTAACAAGCTTTACACCTTCTCTATAGATTGCTTGAGCAAGTACAGTCGCTGTAGTTGTCCCATCACCAGCATCTTCGTTAGTTTTTTGAGCAACTTCTTTAACCATTTGTGCGCCCATATTTTCGAAGTTGTTTTCAATTTCAATTTCTTTAGCTACTGAAACACCATCTTTAGTAATATGAGGAGCCCCGAAAGACTTTTGGATAATTACATTTCTTCCCTTAGGACCTAGAGTTACTTTAACAGCATTTGCTAAAGTGTTTACTCCGTTAAGGATAAGTGTTCTTGCATCTTCGCTATATTTTAATTCTTTTGCCATGATTTATTCTCCTAAAAAGGTAGTGTTAATATTTCTTATTGAAGAACGCCTAGGATATCGTCTTCTTTCATAATTAAAAAATCTGTCCCTTCAACTTTTACATCAGTTCCAGCATATTTACCGAAAAGTACTTTGTCTCCGGCCTTAACATCAAGAGCTCTAAAAGATCCGTCTTCTTTTCTATAACCTGGTCCAACAGAAACGATTTCTCCCTGAACTGGCTTTTCTGCGTGGTTATCAGGAATAATAATTCCTCCGGCAGTCTTTGTTTCTTCTTCTAGTCTCTTTACTAAAACTCTGTCTTGAAGTGGTCTTACCTGCATAGGTCCTCCTTAAAGGTTAATAAGAATATTTTTAAATTTAACTTATGTGTAAAATGGGGTTAATTGGACCATCGTCAAGGGTAGCAAGTCAAAAAAATAATAAAAAGCCAATCAATAGGCTGTCCTCTGGTCCCACCAACAACTTAACCCACTGTTTTTATTAGACTCAGATATTCTCTTCAAAGTGTCTAAGAAGATGCCATGGCCTGAATAATCTTCAATACTTCTAAATAGGTACCTTTTCTGAAGTATGATGATGCCTCGAGGCTTATATGAAACTTATTCTACTTATACTATTTCTATCTACACACTCAACTTTAGCAAATGCTCTAAAGGACAAATGCTTTGACGCAAAGATAGAGGCCAAAGTAGAAAATTTCAAAATTTCTAAAGAGTCTGGAATTCGTTTGAGTATGAGTATTGAAGATGACTTAGACATTTCTAAAGTTTCATTAGATGAGATTCAACAAATATTTAATTTATTGAAATCTAAGCGATATATTCCATTTGATTACAAGAAAATGGGATGTGAAGCCAGGGCCCATGAAATGGTAAGGATTATGGATAAAATGTGCCTAAGCTCTGCAAAAGCATTTCTTATTGGAGATATTTCGCTTGGAGGTATAAGCTGGGTCCATCATGTTGCTCCCATATTATATGTTCAGAATAAAGATCAGATCACTCCCTATATCTTAGACCCTTCAGTTTCTGACAGGGCTATACCTCTAAATGAATGGTTGAACATTTTACGAAGAAGCAACCTACTAGGATACTATAATTTAAATATCACCAATCAATATACCTACAGGCCAGAAGAGATAGATTCTAACAATAGAAAATATAGATTTAGAGATATAGTTAAAACAAAATTAGGACTAGGAATCTTTAAGGCATATGAAACAGTAGATGAATTTCCATCTGATTTAATTCATCTACTGAAGAAAGTTATAAATTAATTACTTTAAGTC
>NZ_JBFGYP010000169.1:0-4994 GCF_041587335.1 Halobacteriovorax sp. | reverse complement strand
TTCAATGTCAGGAGTTCAAGGCCTAAGATCTTCGTGTTAAATGAAGGAGTTTTTAGGAAGTGCTTTCTGTAAAAGATCGCTGTGGCCAAGAGCTTTTGATATCTTTCTTGCTTATAATATATAACAGATTGTACTTCTAGTGAGCGTTTAAACCCTGGTGTTTTAGGTGATACCTTTCGGAGTTCAGAAAGGGAGCTTTCAAGCTGATTCTTTTGAAACAGCTCAATTCCTAATTTAAGCTCAGAAGAGAGTGAGGAAGAGGTAATAAATATGATTATGAGTATTTTATAAATCATTAAAACCTGTATCCAATACTTAGATCAAGAGTGTTAAGAGCAGTATCGCCCTTTGAGTTCTCACTTCTTGTTACTCGGCTAAGTTTTAAAGATGTTGTATAGTTTTTAGGGAGCTTGATTGTTGTTGTAAGGTGAATGTCATAAAATTTATTATTATTTATGAGAAGAGCACTTTTGTTCTTATAACGGTAGAGGCCATAGCTTACACCAATTCCAAGTTCAATTTTCGCTGTGGAATAAGACAGTAAATTTATTTGCCCAATAAGTGGGATAAGGTCTATGTATATAGATTTTCTATCGTTAACTTGAGCACTTATAATATTGATATTGCTTGCTAATGATTTTGAGAAGTCATTCTCAGATTGCGTATATTTGTAGTATGAGATACCAGTCTCTATGTAAGAATTTAATCTATATCCATAGCTTATTCCAAGCCCGTTAATGTCGTTGAGTTTATTATCGATTTCGTTTTGATACGATACAGATATATGATGAGTACTTATTTCTATTGGCGCAGCTATGTATAGTTCACCATAGTCAGAAGCATAAATGTTGAAGCAGCTTAGAGCTAGTAATATTAGTATCTTTTTCATACTAAAAATATACTCTAATATAAAATTTATTCAGTAATCGTTATAAAAAATTCCCTTGTGTTTAATATTTAGACATCTTTCCTCTAATGAATTTCGACGAATAACCAATAGCTCTAATCTCATTCCTGACAATTCAATTACTTAGGTCTGCAAAGTCTTTAACCCAACTTCCGTGAGCAATGGACAATTTCTTTTAAGTCCTTAGTCTCATAGGAAACTGTGGTAAATGTTAGATTTGAGAGTAGAGTAAACAGCAGAAAGGGGAAGATAAGCTTGATTATATTTATAGTTCAATCTTCTCAACATTTGCTTTACCATTCTTCGAAAAGAAGACTTCAACTTTGCCATTTTTAAACCCAATATTATCGCAACAGCCTTCAAACCTATCAGACTTTGATAACTCTTGATCTGTTTCACTTAACTTCCAAACTATAAATCCAGGTTCGTTTTGCTGGATACTCCATTGTATCAAAAGGCATATTGTATCATCACTTGATAAGGCATACTTATCTTGAAACTCGTAATCATCTAGTTGAGGAACAAAGACTCCTGCGATATGAATATCTGCTACATTATAGGGAGACCCCATCCTTATTTCCATTTCGTTACTAAACTTTACCTTATACATTAGAAAATTATCTCCTCTAAAACGTCCTCTAAAGGAACATCGTTTGGTATTAGAAATTGGTGTCCTTCTCCGCAAGCAACTTTACCAGCATAACCAGATACACTTTCTTTAACTTTATATACTTTAATTTTGTCAGCATTATTTCCCCACTTCTTTATATTGAGCATGGCCTCTGCATGTTCCGAGTTGATGGGTTTTACTGGTGCAAACCAACGACCAGGTTTAGTCTGTCCTTTTCGTTGTGCTTGAAAGAAGACCTCTCCTGGTTTGTAGCTTCCTTTGAAGACATGACCGTCAAATGCCTCTTTTATGCTACCTTTTAGGTCAGGAAGTTCCTTAACATACTTATTTCCAAACTTGGGAGAGACCACTATTTTGTCTAATTTGACAATCCCATTGGGGTCATCTCTAAGTATCTGTTTACTAAGATTTGAGAAGCCATTCATTTCAGCTTTGGTTACAGTTTTTCCAAATAATTTCTGTGCTGAATTAACTATTGTAGATCCGTTAGATGTCATGGTCTTAGTAATATTCTTGAATTTGCTTAAAGCTTTTCCAGCTGAGCTTATATAATGAGAAGTTCCGAGTGAGAGGATGCCTACTAGTGCGAGTGTTCTATCAAATTCAGATAACTTGTCATCAGTTACAAGATTCTTACCTGTAACTAATTCATATATGTGCTTATCAGCTCTACTTTCTTCTTGCTCGTCATAATTATCTACATAGTTAGAAATATTAGAATCACCATTGTAGTTAATACTGAAATTAGATAGGTCGCCGGCCTGGGCCTGAAGCCCAATTGTTATTATAAGTATTTGAAATATAGAACAAATTATTCTAAGCACAATCTGTTATAACAGTTCTAGTAAAAAGGTAAATGTACGGTGTAAATAATTCAACTGTAGTCCTTCTAATATCTGTCTTTATATATTCTACTTATCTTTTATCTGTAGCAGGGGTAAATTTCACTCTTGATAATGTTCCTTCCCCTCATGTGCAACAGTCGTAAATATAGAATTTGAGATTACAATAATGAGGAAGGATTAGTCTGAGAAATTACTCACTGTTACTCTTTGTAATCTTCAAATTCCCAGTAAGCATATCGAGATAAATACTCAGTAATATTTTTCCAATTATCACTGTCTTTAGACCCAAATAATTTTAGAACCCTATTTCTCAAACTTTTATAGTTATACTCCTTCATGATAATTTTATGACGTCCAATCATGATACGTAGAATGAAATGGAAGTTATATGCATCTTCTGGACAAAAATCTAGATTGAACTCTTCTGATTCTGCTAAAATTTGTTTTATTTCAGATTTCATAATGTATTCCTTATTCAGCTATATCAAGGTGACCATTTCCTTGAAATTGACCAGTTGTTTTGTTTCTCCATTCAAAATTAGCTTGTGTTTTACCAAGACCTTGTTTGAAGGAAGGAGCATAATTATGGCCAACTTTACATCAAATTCGGTGATAAATCTCTCCAGCTACACTACTAAAACCGAGAGTACGAACATCCCCTTTCAGCAAATCATCTCTCAGCTTGCAAGAGCAACTAATCGTCACAAAATCAATTATGACCAATTAAGATTTATCTTTAAAACGGTTAGAGAGTGCTGTGAGGTTGAACCACCTAAGAAAAGACACCGTTTGTTTGAGTTACTGTTAGGTTTATCAATTTGTTAAGCAGGTTCGTTTTGTTTTGAGATTATATCACAAATAAAATAGTTCGCTTAAAGCTCACTACTTATAAATCACAAGTGGGTTAATATATGGTGAGATGATATATCCCTCTTTTGAGTACCTGCCATAATTATCTTCCCAGTATATATTATTCTTTTTATCAAAATATAAATTACAATCCCATCCATCGGGTATAGCTTTTACAAAGTCTAGCTTAATGCCGTTGTCATCAATGAACTTTTGGTCATACACTTCCAATCTACTTAATGGTGCAGGGAATAGATGATTTTTCAAAGTGCCATTTACAAAAGAATTAACCCCTGTAGCGTCCTGAATAACATCTTGGAAGTGATTTTCTTGTTCCATTTTACTTATTATACTTTGAGCGTCAGACAAACCAATTTTTAATTGACTCCATATTTCTTCGTACAGTCTGTTTCGAATTTTTTTACTAATGTTCATTATAACCCATAACCTTGTTAATAATTTAATCTACAAATTCTATTAAGCCTCTTTGAAAAGCATCGTTGCTAATTAGCCATTCTCTTGCATTGCCAATAGTTCTCCCTCCTGGAATGAAACCAAAGTTTCTTTTCTCAAGTAGTTCTATTGGTGTTCTTATACTTTGTTGAATGTCTGGTTTGAATTTGAATTTCAAAACAGTATATTCTGTAGTATCGACTAGTTGAGTTCCAGCTTTGTCGGTATAGAGGCTTAATCTTTTTGCATAAGCTGTTGGGTTTGAAATATCCTTAATATCATCTAAAGCAGTAACAAACGCTTCATTCCCAGCATTAGGCCTTGATAGAGGTAATTCTCCTTTCTTAATCTTATCGGCAAACTTTTTATCAACAACACGAGCATAAACTCCGCTATCAGGAAAAGGATTATTTATAGGAACATCTTTTTTAAATAATTTATATCCCTTCTCTGTTACGGCCTGACCTGTAGCTTTAATTTTTGACCATGTCCTACCAGTAGATGATTTAATAAATTCGCCAAGTTGCGATGCCTTGCTAAAACCTAACTTCCGTGCGGAATTAACTATTGTAACTCCATTTGAGAATACGGACTTAGTAATATTTTTAAACTTAATTAAAACTTTTCCAGCTGCGCTTATATAATGAGAAGATCCCAAGGAGAGGATTCCTACTAAGGCGAGTGTTCTATCAAATTCAGATAACTTGTCATCAGTGACGAGATTCTTACCTGTAACTAATTCATATATGTCTTTACCAATTCCAGCGACGGGGAGAAGTCCAAGGCCTATATCAATAATTGATAGTGCAACTTTTTCAATTTTTTGGGAGGACTCGATATCTCCTTGAATTAATGAATCTGCTGAAAGACTTAGAAAATCAAATGCACTCTCTTTGTATTCGATATCAACACTACTTGAGCCTATATAATTAGAAGTTTTGTAAAGGCTCTCTAATTGTTTATATTCATCTTTAAAGTCGTTGTGTGTACTTAGAGAATTAATTGAATCGCATGCTTCTTTTTTTAGCGTACATCTTTTGAGATCGATAAGATCATTTGCATATTGCTCTATGGGAGTTTCAGGTGATTTGTTCTCAACTCTTTCGAATTTTATATCCCATTCTGCGGCAATGCTTTCAATTCTAGTTTGAACCTTTTCTTGGAGCTCTAGTTCCTTAATGGCCTGATTAAGGTTTTTCTTATCAATATTTTCGATAAATCTCTTGATACTCTCTTCAGACTCTTGGGTAAAACTTGTATCTTCTCCCCATCTGTTGAGGTGAGAGGTATTGATCGTATTATTTAATGA
>NZ_JBFGYP010000168.1:0-5123 GCF_041587335.1 Halobacteriovorax sp. | reverse complement strand
TTACAACTCATTATTGGAATGGTAACAGTGGGAGAATTATTTACTATATCCTTAACTATACTCACTTCAGGTTGAATCGGATTAAGACTTAAAGATCTTGCGAAATCATTCGCTGTCCCAAGAGGAAAGTATATTACTTTAAGTCTATTTATATTTTCGATATTATTTATTAAATAATTTAAACTACCATCACCACCAAGAACAACCACGGTAGTATCTTCATCATCTTCTATGTCTTTTATTTCTTTAATATTAAAAGTTAAACTGAGCTCTTCTATGAATGATGAATACTCACTCTTTTTTTCACTTGAAGCACAAATATATATATTATTCATATCATTCCCCAGTTAATTAAAAAGAAAAGAAGAGAGGGTCACCCCTCTCTATCTTTTATCAAAAGACAAAGACTAATTTATAGCTTCATCAATTTTACTTTCAACAGAATCCACATAATCTTCAAATTTGTCTTTTGCTACATCCCACTTGTCTTCAGAGCTATCTCCAACATCAGCAAGTTTGTTCTTTAGTGAATCTTTCATATCTACTAGATAATCATACTTATCTTCTAACTCTTCTTTAGCCTCACCTGATAGTTCAGAGACTTTTTCACTCATCTTCTCTAGCTTCTTATCCATTACTTCAATTTTCTTTTCAGTTGTTTTTTTCAATTCTTTGTAGTCTTGCTTGAAACTTGTTCCTGCATAACTACTCATTGAAGCAAAACAAACCATACTAACTAATAATAATTTCTTAAACATAATCTAACTCCTAGTTATTTATTCTTATAAAAAGCATTATTGCGATTAGAACGATTATAAAAATACTCGCTCCTTTAAACATTGGTTTTGAATATATTGACTGATCAAAATGACCACTTATCTTTCTTGTTTTAACTCTTCCTCTAATACTAACTAGAAGAATTGTTATAGTTGTAAAAAGCCCTAACCAAGCGAGCCAACTATTAATAAACATTTCACTCTCCTATAAGTTTGTTTTCTTATCTACTGCTTTTGCAAAATGTAAAACAACAGAAACTACAAAACCTACCAGAAAAATAAATGATAAGATTTTTGCAACCCCAGCACTAGCTGCAGCAATACCTGAAAATCCAAATATTCCAGCAATTATAGCGATGATAAAAAATATGGTTGCCCAATAAAGCATTACTACCTCCTTTGCTCTGACACTTATTATCTTGCCAAAGTAGGAGGAAGTAGTCTTTTCAGTATGTTTTAGTAAATGTGTAGGAATCTACACTTTTAAATAGAATAATATTTTCAATTAGTTACAAGTCGTAAAACGGAATTAATTAATAATTCAGGTGAAACAGGCTTAGTAATATGGTCATTAAAGCCAGCTTCTTTAGTCTTTTCTTTTTCCTCTTTCATTGCATGAGCAGTCAGAGCAACAATAGGACGATCAAAAGATCTCTTTCTTAGTTGCTCAATCACTTGGAAACCATCCTTGCCAGGCATTTGGAGGTCTAAAAGAATGAGGTCGAAGTATTTTTTTTCAGAAATATCAAGAGCTGCTTGTCCATCATTGGCAATTTCAACTTCAGCACCTGCTTCACTTAAGTAAAGTTTAAAAAGACGAGCATTTTCTTTTGCATCATCGACAACTAGAATGCTTTTTCCAGTAAGTGCATTTATATCAATCTCAGATTTTTTTTCATCTATTATATTCGTAGAAAAAGAGCTCATTAACTCTAGAGTTTTTGGTTCACCAATATTAATAACAACTTCCATCGCTGTACCAACATTAACTTTAGAGCTTAATATTCTAACATCACCACCCATACCACGGGCAAGGCCTTTAGAAAGAACTAAACCAAGACCTGTTCCTCCAAAGTGTCTTGCTACTGATGTATCACCTTGTTCAAATGGCTTAAAGAGCTTATCCACTTTCTCAGGAGGAATCCCTATTCCTGAATCACTAACTCTTAAAATAAGAGCATTATCTTTCTTAAGATAGGACACTACAAGCTCAACAAAACCTACTTCAGTGAACTTAATTGAGTTTCCAAGAATATTAAAAAGGATTTGTTTTAATCTCTTAGGGTCAGTCATTATATATTCAGGAATTTTACCATCATTTTTAAATCTAAGGTCAATCCCATTTTCTTCTGATTTAACATTAATTAGTGAATAGACTTCATTCAAGAAAGTAGTTAGGTGAACTTCTTCATCTTCAAAATCAAACTTACCTGCTTCAATTTTTGAAATATCTAATATTTCATCTATCAACCCAAGTAAGTGAGAGGCATTTTGGTCGATGACTTTAGCAGCATCCCTCTTCTCATCTAATGAAACGTTGTCTCTTTTGAGTAAATCTGCATATCCAATAATTGCAGTCATTGGTGTTCTAATTTCATGGCTAATATTAGCTAGAAAGTCTGTCTTTGAACGACTTGCACTCTTTGCTCGTAAAAGAGCGTCTGAGATTTTCTCATGTTGAGTTAAGATTGTAAGGTGAAGCGGCCTAAAGACTAACAACCATATTAAAATAACTTGCAGTATAGATAGCGCCACTAAGATGAAGCCCATTTTATTAAATAAAAGCAGTGATTCTGCTTGCTCTTTTTGTAGCTTTTGACCAACTAAGGTTAAAATTCCAATCAATCCATCTCTTGAGCTATTTGTTAAAAATTGAATATTTCTTCTTATTTCTCTATAACTAATATCCTCATTATCAACTAAAGTTCTAGCGCGCTTGATAAACTTAAGCATTTCAGAGTTTACATTATTATCTTTAATTATATTTTCAAGTGTATCTATCGAAGGAAGATCGTTTTTAGAAAACCAATTATTTAACTTTTCATTTTCAGAGTTTAACTCTTTTAAAAAATGCCTAAATTCTACAGTCGGGATATTATACTCAGAATCAAATTTCTCACTTAATAAGGATATCTTACTCACTAAACTGAGTTGTTTAGTAATCATCGAGTACATTTCTTGAATAGAAGACTGAGTCCTTACATTTCTCATGTGAAGGCTAACAGCAAAATAGGACACTAAGGCAACTAAAGATATTCCGAAGAATGAATAAATAAAGAATTTCTTCTTAGTATTTCTAATTAATTTCTTAGAAGCTTCCATATCTACTTACTCTTAGCCCCAAGAATATCACCTTTCAATTCTAGATAAGTGGATATTTTATTAATAAGTAATTTTGTTTCATCAATACACTCTCTCTCCGTACTCTTTTCTAAAGAAATACTTAGACCCTCAAGCGAGTTAAATCCATAAGGAACAGAGAAGCCTTTCCACTTATGTGCTAGGGCCCTAATTGAAGATAAATCATTATTTGCAAGACATGCTAACATAGTCTCAAGTTCTTCTTTTCGATCTTCGTAAAATTCTAGAGAAAATTCTTCTAAACCAGGCGAGGCCTTCTCTTTTGACAAATCAAACATAACAACCCTCTGCATTACTACAATATTGCTCAAAACATTAAAAGCGTGGTATATTTATGCCATTAAATACATGAAAAATCACTCATATATGCCCATACAGCCTAACTATTGGAATTTATAAATGAATTATTCAATACTTCTAGTCGAAGATAGTAAAGAAATATACAGAATGGTCGAACAGGCCCTTAAAGGTCCTCTTTTACAGATTGACTGGGCAACTACTATCTCTGAAGCGGAGACATTAGTTTCAAAAAATTCTTATGAGATTATTCTACTAGACATTGAGCTTCCAGATGGAAGTGGTCTCGAACTCTGCTCAAAAATACAGCTAGATTCACCAGAGCAGCCTATTTTCTTTTTAACATCACACGATGATCTATCTGAAAAAGTTTTAGGTTTTTCAGCAGGGGCAGATGATTATATTACAAAACCATTTAACCCTTTAGAACTTAAAGCTCGAGTGGAAGCAAAGTTAAAAAAGTTAGAGATATCTAAGAAAAGTGCCGATCATTTAAGATGGAATGAAATTGAAATAAATATGTCTAGTCAGGAAGTAAGGATTCTTGAAGAAGGAAAATTTCAAGATACAGAACTAACTGCACTAGAATTTAAAATTCTAACTTATTTTGCAAACCGTAAAGGTGAAGTAATAGATAGAGACTCAATGCTAAATGATATTTGGGGTGAAGATATACATGTCTACTCTAGATCTGTAGATACACATGTAAGTAAACTTCGAAAAAAGTTAGGTAGTGTATCTAATATTATTGAGTCTATTCATGGAGCAGGCTATAAGTTCTCACCTACTGAGTAGGTTAGATCTTATATTTTTGAATTATAAATTCCCAAATCTCATTAGTTTGAGTCAGTTTAGATTTTATTTTTCTTTCTTCTTCTTTTGAGTAGTCTTTTTTTATCAACAGACTAGTTTCATTAAGACTAGCTCTTAGCTCATCAATTCTATTAGAAAATTTCACTCGCTCAAAACTACTTAAATTTTCTTTAACTTTTTCAACATCAATTTTTAAAAAACTTTTTCTAATTTCTTTAATTCTCTTTTCGAAAACCCTTTCACTTTCTTTTTCAATTTTAACTATAGGCAAATTGACTTTCCTACTTTTTTCACAAGAATATAGAAAAGAAATTAATCCCATAAGTATAAAGTACCTCACAACATCCTCCTATAAGTTCAATATTCTTGCCCTACAAAGAGTAGAGCAAGAATGTTTATTATTTTTGTTTTAATAAGTTATCTATACTTTTGATATGTCTTCTTTGTCTTGGAATGAAAGTATTTCTAATCTCTTCTTTTTGGAAGCTAGAAATAAGTTCACTCTCTAACATATTTTCATAATTAGATAACCCATGCTCTTCCCCTCTTTTTAGAGCAAGAAGAGCTGTATCTTCACCAAAGAGTTTAGAAACTCCTACAAATGCCTCAACAGCTTCCCCCCAAATACTTGAGGTTGATTCGGGAATTTTCCCAGACATTCGAGCTTCTTTTCTCCAAAACATTAGTGCATTTTCATGATCCAATCTTAACTGAACTAACCTATACACCTCAGGATCATCACTAATTGATTCAAGAACCTGCGAGTAAGCTTCTGTTGCAGAAATCTCCCCTCTTAGAATCTCATCTATATCTTTATTGGTAATAGTTCCAAAGTTTGGAGCATTAAATGTGTCTGTATTGTTATTCGTATACATA
>NZ_JBFGYP010000167.1:0-5237 GCF_041587335.1 Halobacteriovorax sp. | reverse complement strand
TGCATATGCAGACTCAAATGCAGCTGCAGAAGACCTTGCCCTAAGTACACTAGGACATGGAGAAACTTCAAGACTTCACAGAAAACTAGTTCTTGATGGCACACTTTCAAATGGTGCATCTAGTTCTACGATGTTTATGAGCAAAGGTGGAGTTCACTTCTTGAGAGTAAGCTTGCCTCATAAAAATTTGAAGAAGGCCCTTAAAAGACTAGAAGTTATATTTAAAGACCTTGTGAAGAATGGTCTTAAAAAAGATGAGATAACAAAAATTCAAAACCAATATGTCGCTTCAAAGATTTATGAAAAAGAATCACTTGAATCATATGCATTCTCTCTTGGACATGGTTTTGCTCAAGCAGGAAATATAAACTGTGAAGAAGATTTCATAAATAGAATTAAAGGAACTTCAATTACAGAAGTTAATCAAACTTTCAAAGAAATATTTTCTCGACCTATTCACATTTCACTTCAAGTTCCTCAAGGTACAGATGTTGAGAAGGCTCACAAAAACCTCGAAGATTTCCAAGTAAGTACTTCTAAACTAAAAGACCTTGCTAAAGATACAAATGTGAAAGAAATGGGACTAACTTCAAAGTTCGACCCACAAGTTAGAGTAATTGAATTAAAAAAGGGAATCTCACTTCTCTATAGACATAATCCACTCAACCCGACATTTGTTTTACACACATATCTAAAGGGTGGTCTAACTGAAGAAACTGCAAAAAACAATGGTATCTACCATCTACTAAGCGGAACAATCTCTAAAGGACATCAAGACAAATACTATGATGAATTAAAAGAAGAGTTAGAAAATAAATCTGCACATATCTCAGGATTTACAGGAAAAAATGCTTACGGAATCACAATGCACGGGCTAACAGAAAATGCTCCAGGACTATTTAAGGATTTCTTTGCAACGCTCACGAAACCAAACTTTGAGCAAAAATTTATCGATCATGAAAAAGAGATGACTTTAAGGCATATTGAAAATCAAAAAGAAGACCCTATTAGGCACTGCTTCTCAAAAGTTAATCAATATGCTTTTAAAAATCACCCTTATAGCCTCAACATTCTTGGATCAATAGAGAATATCAACAAACTTAAACAAGAAGATTTGATTTCTCTACACAATGAAAATTTAAATAAGAAAGAAATTCTTATTAGCTATTGTGGAGACCTTTCTTTAGAAGAAGTCATGAGCATGGTTAATAAAGAAATTAAGCCTCTTGAAAAAAGAGCTAAGAATAAACTAGTAGCTAAACCTATCAAGCCTGAAGTTGGACAGAAACACTTTATAAAATTTGACCGTGAACAAACTCAAATTTTTCACTTTATCCCAAGTGCAAAACTTGGAAAGAAAGAAAATATTGTATTAAAGATGATTGCAACTCACCTCTCAGGTCAATCTAGTGAACTCTTTGTTGAAGTTAGAGACAGACAAGGACTCTGTTATTCTGCTCAGCCAATTCACTTCACAGCACTTGAGGCAGGATACTGGGGAATTTATATGGCTTCAGGACATGATAAAGTTAAACCAGCAATAAAGGCCATTAAGGATATTCTTGAAAAACTTCGTGATAATGGACTATCTAAAAAAGACTTTAATAGAATCAAAAAAATGATTGAAGGACAATCCTTACTCAATGTTCAAACAAATGAAGATTACGCAAACATTTACTCTGTGCCTACACTTCAAGGACTTGGTCTTGATTGGTATCACGAAGGAAATATTCAAATTAACCAAATAACATATGAAGAGTTTCAAAAAGAAATTAAAAAAGTATTCAAAAGAAAATGGAATACAGTAATTGTTGGTAGAGAAGACGCTTAAAAAATATTAGGAGGCGATCCAAATGAGATCGTCTTCTTTAGCATTGCTAGAATATTCTTTAGAAAGTAGCTCCATCAAAAGGGCAGTATTAGAAAACTTTCTTGAGAACTCGTTATAAAAAGAATCCACATCATAAAATGATGGAACTAAGCTATTAAGTTTAGAATAGGCAGCCTGGCCAATATCCTTGTAATAATTTACGTCAATAATTTTTTTATTTAATGAATCAGAGAAAAATCCACATATAAATAAAGCTGTATCTCCAATATCTTTCAATTCTCGAATCTTCTTCTTCGTAGGCAGATGACTAGCATGCATTAACTTCATCCCTAATATTTTTTCGGAAGTCTTACCTTCTTTTTCTTCAAAGAGTTCATGGGCCATTCCAAATTTATCCATAACTAAACTCGAGTAAAATATATCCTCCCTAGATAATGGACTCGAGTATTTCTGATTTAATTGGGCCAATTGATCGAAGAAATAACACTGTAAACTAGTTTCAAGTATGAGATTGCTAGAAAAATTTGCTGACATCGATTCTCCTTACGAAGTTTCAATAACTTAAGTAGTACCAGAAAAGGTACTCCTCACTAAACTAGTTAAATAATAACACAGCACGTCTTTCAAGTGAATTCTGCATTTTATTCCATCACTTAGAAGTTCCAAGATGTGCAAAAGTGCCAAATATTTGCTAGTTTAAGAAATAAATTTTTATTTAAAAGTGGAGCACCATGAAATCGATCAATGACTGGAAAGAACTTGCGACTAAAGAGCAAAAGGGAAAATCACCAGAGACTCTAATTACTAAATCAGCAGAAGGTATAGATATAAAACCTCTTTATACTAAAGAGGATATTGAGCCTTACCAAAATACAAATACACTCCCAGGTTTTGCACCTTTCATAAGAGGTCCTAGGGCCACAATGTATACAGGTAGACCTTGGACAATCAGACAGTACGCTGGTTTTTCCACTGCCGAAGAATCAAATGCATTTTACAGAAAAGCACTTGCAGCCGGTGGCCAGGGAGTTTCTGTAGCTTTTGATTTAGCTACACATAGAGGTTACGACTCAGATCACCCTAGAGTTAGTGGTGATGTAGGAAAGGCCGGAGTTGCAATTGACAGCGTTGAGGATATGAAAGTCTTATTTGACTCAATTCCATTAGACAAAGTATCAGTTTCAATGACAATGAATGGTGCTGTTCTTCCAATTCTTGCAAACTATATTGTTGCGGCTGAAGAACAGGGAGTCTCACAAGATAAACTTTCAGGAACTATTCAAAATGATATCCTAAAAGAGTTTATGGTTAGAAATACTTACATCTACCCACCTGCTCCATCAATGAAGGCCATCGCTGATATCTTTGAGTACACATCAAAGAAGATGCCTAAGTTTAACTCTATTTCTATTTCTGGTTATCATATACAAGAAGCTGGTGCTGATAATGCTCTTGAGCTTGCCTACACTCTTGCCGATGGAAGAGAGTACATTGAAACTGCAATAGCTGCAGGTATGAATATAGATGACTTCGCTCCAAGACTTTCATTTTTCTTTGGAATTGGTATGAACTTCTATATGGAAATTGCCAAACTCAGAGCTGCGCGAATGCTATGGACTGAAATTGTAAATGAGTATGAGCCTAAGAACGTTAAATCAACAATGCTTAGAACTCACTGCCAGACTTCAGGATGGTCACTAACAGAACAAGACCCATACAACAATGTAATCAGAACAACAGTTGAAGCAATGGCCGCAGTATTTGGTGGAACACAATCTCTTCACACTAATGCATTAGATGAAGCCGTAGCACTGCCAACAGAGTTCTCTGCAAGAATTGCAAGAAACACTCAAATTATTCTTCAAGAAGAAACAGGTATTACCAATGTAGTTGACCCTTGGGGTGGATCTTACATGATGGAAACACTTACAAATGAAATTGCAGATAAGGCCAGAGAGTTAATGGAAGAAGTTCATAAGCTTGGTGGTATGGCGAAGGCCATTGAATCTGGTGTTCCAAAGTTAAAGATTGAAGAAGCTGCAGCAATTAAGCAGGCTAAGATTGATAGAGGTGAGCACACTATTGTTGGTGTTAACAAATATAAAGTAGAAAATGATGAAGAGATTGAAATTCTAGAAATAGATAATACAGCAGTAAGAGAGTCTCAAATTAAAAGACTAGCAGAACTAAAGAAAGGAAGAGATGATGAAAAAGTGCAAATAGCGCTTAAAGCTCTTACCTCTTACGCACAAACAGGAATAGGAAACGGTCTTGAACTAGCAGTAAATGCTGCAAGAGTACGTTGTACTGTTGGAGAAATATCAGATGCATTAGAAACTCACTGGGGAAGATACAAAGCTAACTCAGGTACAGTATCTGGAGTCTATGGAAATGCTTACGAAGAAGATGAGAATTGGAATATGATAAAAGAAAAAATCGCGAACTTTGAAAAAGTTCATGGAAGAAGACCAAGAATGCTTGTCGCTAAGATGGGACAAGATGGTCATGACCGAGGAGCAAAAGTCATTGCTACAGCATATGCAGATGTAGGATTTGATATCGACCTGGCTCCACTTTTTTCAACTCCAGAAGAAGTTGCAAAACAAGCGGTAGAAAATGATGTTCATGTTATTGGAGTATCTTCCCTAGCAGCAGGACATAAAACTCTCATTCCTTCACTAATTAATGAACTTAAGAAACTTGATTCTGAAGATATTGTTGTTGTTGCTGGAGGAGTAATTCCAAAGCAAGACTACGACTTCCTTTATAAAGCAGGTGTTAAAGGAATTTATGGACCAGGAACAGCAATCCCTTATGCTGCAGAAGATGTTCTTAAACATATAGAAGAAAGTAAAAAATAAGTATGTATACAGTGAATGAAAAAGATATTCTCTCTGGAAATAGAAGGGCCTTAGCCAAGGCCATTACTCTTATTGAAAGTAAGAGAGATGATCACAGAGTAAAGGGTCAGGAACTACTTGAAAAAGTACTTCCCTCTTCTGGCAAAAGTATTCGAATAGGTATCACCGGAACACCAGGAGTGGGAAAGTCTACCTTCATTGAAAGCTTTGGGCTCTATTTAATTTCACAAGGCCATAAAGTTGCTGTTCTTGCCGTTGACCCGAGCTCACCGATATCAGGTGGAAGCATCATGGGAGATAAAACAAGAATGGAAATGCTTTCTCAGAATGAGAATGCTTTTATTAGGCCCTCTCCATCTTCGGGAAGTCTAGGTGGAGTTGCTGGGAAAACAAGAGAGACGGCCCTTCTTTGTGAAGCAGCAGGGTATGATGTTATCCTAATTGAAACTGTAGGAGTAGGACAGTCTGAGTATGAAGTCGCTTCGATGGTCGACTTCTTTCTTGTCCTTATGCTTCCAAATGCAGGCGATGAACTACAAGGAATA
>NZ_JBFGYP010000166.1:0-5255 GCF_041587335.1 Halobacteriovorax sp. | reverse complement strand
GAGCTTATGCCAGGCCTGCTGAATAGGTCCTGCGGCCCTACCATCATCTGTTAACTCTTCTAGCTCTACACCCATAATAAGATACTTATCTTTATCCATAAGTCGTCTTAAACTAACATCTAATCTATTTCTTTCGAGTAAATCTTGTAAGAACTCTCCACTATCATTGATGTAGAATTTATTCTCTTCACCTGCTTCATGAAGCTGGGTAAAGATAACTGATTCATAGTTAACTCTAAACTCTCCCTCAGAACCAACTAGAGAGTAATCTAAATTCATACCAAAAGTTCTACCTCTATCATTACCGTCTAATTCTTTTCCACCTGCTTTTGCAAATAAACCATGTAAGTGATTATCATTTGAAGTATTTATTCTAAGAGATGATTTTTCAACCTTCCCAACTAGAGAATAGTCATCCCAATACTCACCATCAAAAGAAGGGGCCGATAACCCTTCTTCTATAGAGAGTTTCATTTCTTTTGGAAGTTCACATTCACAGTAAATATATTCTTCTTTCTTTTTAACATCAGTACTTGGGGTTTTAATTCCATTGCTTTCATTACACTCTACTTCTTTATCAGCTAACGCTTTTTCAGCAAGTTTTGAAAGTGCAAATGATGTTTCAATAAGCTGTTCGTCGGTAGGTCCCTTAAGTTCATCTGCATAACTTGAGAGTAATTCGGCCTTAAGTTTTTCACTTTGAGCATCAGATAAGGAGTACTCATTCAAATCTTCAAGGAGATTATTCATGTCTTGTCTTGTCACTACAGGATAAAACTTCAGAAACTTTCCATCTTTAAATAGCCCTTGCCCCTGATTACCTCTTTTTCTAAGTTCAAACTCTTTAGAGTCCTTGGTTGAAAATACAATTGAGCTCTCCTCAGAATTTATTGAGGAATTTAAAATCATAAATATGATGAACCACCTGCTCATTCTATCCTCCCTATCTCTTACACACGCTCCAATCGGTAAAAAGTAAGAAAACCTTTAGGCCAACAACTCAAAAAGTATACAATATCAACAACTTAAGAAGTGTCAGTTTTATAGAATGTAATGTAAATATTACAAGCACCAATGCACAGCATCAGAATCTATCCTAATATTGATCTAAATAAATATTGAAAAGAGAAAACAGCAATGGAGCTCTACGTGAAAAAGAAACTACTACTTCCTGTCCTACTAAGCACTTTAGCAGTGAACTACGCCGCTAGTGCAAACGATACTGGACCTATATTTCTAGGTGAAGACTTCGCGATTGAATATGATGCAGAAGTAAACACTAACTTAGTAGACTCCTCAGAAAATGGAAATGGAATAAACCTTGAAGGTTCTTACGTCTCTATGTCAGTTGAATGGAGACAAAAGGTTCGTCTAGTTCTAACTGGAAAACTTGAAGAGATATTTCAAAATAATGATGTAGAAGTAAATGAAGATTTTGATATAGCAGAATTTATATCTGAAGCCTATATAGAGATACGTGAAGTTGCAGGAACTCCTATGGCGATCATAGTTGGTAAGCAACCCATCCCATTTGGGCAAAATGTGCAAGCAATGCCAATGTTCGAATCAAATCCAATGGTAGGACTACAAGAAATTAACGAAGTATACGGAGTAACTCTAGACCTAACAGAGGGATTACTAGGTTTATTTGATCAATTAGAAATTTCAGCATTTGAAACAGAAGCTGGAGATATGGAAATTGGTAAGATCGATGGGATGTCTGTAAGAATGTCTAAGATGCTTACAGACCAATGGTTACTAACAGCATCTCACGCTAGACTTGGTAACGATCATATTAATGGTGAAGAAGAAAAGAGAACAAGTATAGGATTAATTGGACAAACTGAAGATGGCAGCCTAATTGGTTGGGCAGAAGGTGTTCTATTTTCAAATAATCCAGAGTATCCAAATTCAAGATTTGCAATTACTGTTGGCGGTCAATACCAGATCTCTGAATCAACTGCAGTCGTTGTTGAATATAACTACATTAAAGATGAACTCCAAGAAATTGGAACAGGTGTAAAAACAGAACTTACTAGAAACTTATCAGTAGGTGCAGACGTTAGATACAGAAACTACGTCGATCAAAGAGAGAGTGATCTCATCTTTGGTGTGACTTTCACTTATAAACTTGGAAACACAGGTTATAGTGAAAACGAAAATTACCTTTTTGGTACTGAATAAATTTAACTACTACTTAACGAGATAATAATGAAAAGAATCGCCACACTTTTATGTTTAACTCATTTATTTACAACATCTAATACCCTTGCGACTGAGAAAAGGTTAATCTCTTGGAAAGTTGCGAGTGTTGGAAATACAATTGTCACAAATTATGATGTTGAGAAGTTTATTGAAGAGACACAAATTAGCGATTCTTTAAAAACAAGCCTCTTTAAAAAAGCAGATGGAAACTACTCAAAGTACCTAGACCTAAAAAGAGAACTTACAAATAAAAGCTTTAAAAAAGCAACAGGCCAGCTCGTTTATTCACTCATAATGAAGCAAGATCACCAGAGAAAGCATTACTCAAAAAGAGTAGCATTTAAAGTTACGACAAGTGAGTTTAATGACAAGGTTTACGAGAACGAGTCAAAGGTATTAGCTTCTTTACTTGATCAAGGCATGGGGATAGTTAAGGCCAGAGCAATTTTTGGTGAATACCTCATAAAGAATAACTACCCACATAGAGACCAACAATCCCCTGCTGATGTCTACATGAACTGGTACAATGACCAAAGTTCAAGAATAGAAACAGAACTCTTGCTAAAAGAAGTAAAAAAGTACGAATCATACATCGCTCTAAAAGACGATAAATATTATAATGACGACTATGTAGAACTTCAGGATAAATATAAATCACTCAAGTCAGAAGTAACTGAAAAAGTTCACGGTAAGAAGTTTTCTCACAAATCTTTAATGACTTTATTAAATAAGAATTCTGATTGGCGAATTGTCATAAGTGACATAGATAACTCTCAAGTTGATACTGCTTCTGTGAAAGACTATAAGAAGAGTATTGAATTAAAAGACAGAGCACAGACAATTTTATCTAACATTCATGGAAATAACTGGGATAGAACAACTGGATATTACCAAAAATCTAATGAGCTTTTAACTAAAAACTATAGTCTTTCACAAATAAAAGATTTAGCGAAGAAGTATACAGAAGCTTATATTCAAAACAAGTCTAACTACTCAAGCTACATGAGTGGATTAATTGCCAAGCTAGCTGCAACAACTTTAGAAAGCTCATCAAAAGAAGAAATGAAAGATATCGCAGTTAGAATTAACTCAGACCTTAAAAGTGCGATGACTGAAGTTTCTAACTCAATAGAAGGATCAAATTCTAGCAACACCTTAGAAAAAGAAGTAGAGAGTATACTTAAAGATAAAATTAATTACTCTAGTCTCTCTGATATAGAGCAAGCAATAGCAAACCTATCGATCTTCTCTATAAAGTTCCAAATAAAGAAACAGTCCTTTGAAGAGGTTATTCCAGTAAGAGTCAGCTTTGAGAAATATACATCTAGCAAAGCATTCAACGGATTACGTGACCTTCAAAAGTACAAGTGGATGAAAAAACAATTTAAAGAATACGTTCAAAAAGAATTAATCTACTCTGTAGAATATATGACAATAAGAACAGGTCAGCACGAATACTTAACTCCAGATGAAAAAGTCGAATTAATCCTTGGAAGTGACTTTAGATAGAATAACTAGAAAAGAACTGAAATATGTTCTTTTTTTGTTTTCTCTTTGAGTTTTTTAACTATAATAAAAATATGATTGTAGACATTGATATAGATAAATTTTCCCAGTCCTACCTACTGAAGTTTGAAGTTGAAAACTTCAAAACAGCAGATGATTACAAGATGGCAGTAACAACGGTTACATGCTTTTCCAATGATTACGACCTTGATCCTGAGTTAGATCATGAAGACATGAGAGAAATTGTCGAAAAGACAATTGAACTCGAAAAAGAAAGCTTCACTTTTGAAATTAATGACGATGGAATAGAAGTAGATATCTAAGCTGCATCTTTTTTCATTTTTATCAGCCAATCTGGTGATATAAAGTTACTCTTTGGAAATGGTAGCTTATTAACAATAATATCCTCAAAGAAAGTTGGAACATAGTTACACGCAACCATTTCACCAATATACTTTCCAGTCTCTGGATCTTTACCAGTTTGAACCCAACGAAAAATATCACGACTAATGTAATTTCCGTGCTCATCTAGACCTGTAATTTCAGAAATATGAGAAGTTCTTCTACCACCATCGTGATAACGGCTACACTGAACAACAATTTGCATCGCTGATCCAACCATTTTTCTAACTGCATCTGGTGGAATCTTAGTGTCACCCATCAGACAAAGTGTCTCTAACCTAGTACATGCATCTTCAGGATTATTAGCGTGGACAGTCCCCATTGAACCATCGTGACCAGTATTCATAACTTGTATTAAGTCTAGGGCCTCTTCACCTCTAACTTCACCAACTATAATTCTATCAGGTCTAAGTCTCATAGAACTAATTACGAGATCTCGAATTGTAACTTCAGTTGTACCTTTAGTTGGGTCTGCTTTTCGTGTCTCAAAGTTAACAACATGTTCAGCGTTAACTTGAAGTTCTGCGGCATCTTCAATAATAATTAGTCTTTGAGTTTTAGGAATCCTAGAACCAAGAACATTAAGCATTGTAGTTTTACCTGAACCTGTACCGCCGGAGACAATTAAATTTTTTCCAAGGTAGATACATATATCAAGGAACCTGGCTGCATCTTTTGAAAGAGAGCCAAATTTAATAAGGTCATTAATAGTGAGTTTTTCTTTTGAAAACTTTCTTATGGCAACAGTGGTTCCATTCTTTGACATCGGAGGAAGTACTGCATGGATACGAGACCCATCAGGAAGTCTAGCATCAAGTCTTGGATTGTCGTCATCAAAAACTCTCCCAACAGATTGAGCAATCGCTCTCATCGCAGATATTAAGGCATCTTCATTATGAAATGAGTTTGGAACTTTAAAGACAAGGCCTTTCTTTTCAACGAAGATTTCGCTTGGCCCATTGATCATAACTTCTGAAACACCCTCATCTTCGAGTAGATCGACAATTGGTGCAAGGAAAGATGCAATAGCATCACTAAATACAGACGACATTCTAACCCCTGTTAAAAGTCTAGTTTACACCTACTATTCGTCTCTTGGGCGCCAAATCTTTACTCTTTTTTCAGATGCTATCTCACGTCTT
>NZ_JBFGYP010000165.1:0-5269 GCF_041587335.1 Halobacteriovorax sp. | reverse complement strand
TTATACTTTGCAATAATGTCTAAGAGTGTAGATTGCCCTAAATCTTCAGGAGCTGTGATTCTTAAAACTCCACTAATTTCCTTCTTACTATCACTTATATGTTCAACTTCTTCCTCTAGCTTATCGATAAGCTTTTGAATTTTTTGATAAAACTCTTTTCCTTCACTGGTTAAGGAGATTTGTCTTGTTGTTCTTCTGATAAGTCCTATTTCTAGCTCTTTCTCTAGTCGAGAAATTGCTCTACTTACTCTTGACTTAGGTTGCTTAAGCGCCTCGGCCGCCTTTGTGAAGCTACCTAATTCTGATACTTTAGCGAATGTTTTAAGTAGGTTTAAGTCCATACTGTTCCTCTGATGAAACAGTATATCTCGATTGTGTCTCCTATTGCAACTCAAGTTCTTGGTCGATAATAAATAAAAAACTAATCTATAAGGAGATTTAAAATGAAGAATTTACTAATAAGCGCACTCACAATTTTCTCACTATCTTCACTTGCTGCAGATGTTGATCTTGCAAAAAGTGAGTTCACTTGGAAAGGAACAAAGGTAACTGGTGAGCATACAGGTAAGTTAAAGCTTAAAAAGGGTAGTGTTGAATTAAATGAGAAAAATATTATCAAGTCGGGAACATTAGTGATTGATATAAACTCTCTTACAGTTACTGATTTATCTGGTGAATGGGCAACTAAGTTTTTAAACCATATGAAGAGTGATGACTTCTTCAATGTTGCAAAATACCCTGAAGCAAAGCTAGAGGTTAAGAGTGATACAGGATCTAAAATTAAAGGTGTTCTTACAATCAAAGGAAAGTCTAATCCTGTTGAGTTTTCATACAAGAAGTCTGGTTCTGAATATGTTGGAGTCTTAACTTTTGATAGAACTAAATTTGACATGGTTTATGGTTCTGGAGATTTCTTCAAAAACCTTGGAGATAAAATGATCCACAATGATGTGACTTTAAACTTTAAATTAGTACTTAAAAATTAATTTTTAAAAAGGGAGATATGTCAGTGACAAAAGTAGTTAAAGTTTTACAAAATAGTAGAAAACATTGGGTTGGTGATGGGTTCTATGTAAGCACACTATGGAGTCCTGGCACATCTATCTACAAGTATACAAATCCCTTTTTAATGCTTGATTTTGCAGCACCAATGAACTTTTCTCCCACTTCTAAAAGAAGGGGAGTAGGTGTACATCCTCATAGAGGTTTTGAAACTGTTACTTTTGCTCTCGAAGGAGAAGTTGAACATCGAGACTCAAGTGGAGGAGGAGGAATCATTAAGCCAGGGGGAGTTCAGTGGATGACAGCTGCCTCTGGAGTAGTTCATGATGAGTTTCATTCAGAAGAATTCTCACAAAGAGGAGGAGACTTCTCAATGATTCAATTATGGGTAAATCTTCCTGCAAAACTTAAAATGAGTGAGCCAAAGTATCAAGGCGTAGAAGCTAGGGATTTTCCTGTCGTAAAGGAAAAGAATCATGAAGTAAAAGTGATAGCAGGAAAATACAAAGGTGTAGAAGGCCCATGTTCTACTAATAGCCCAATAAATATCTTAGAAGTTAATTTTTCAAAAAGCGGATTATTTAAATATAGTTGTGCAGATAATATGACAACAATTGCTTTAATCATCAAGGGCGAGGTTGTTATTTCAAATCAGAAATATGCTCCTGAACAGGGACTAGTGCTAGCAAAAGATGGAGAAGAATATGAAGTCCCTGCCGTAAATGGCTCTAAGTTATTAATATTAAGTGGAGAGCCAATCGATGAGCCTGTAGAGTCTTATGGGCCTTTTGTGATGAATACTAAAGAAGAGCTGGTCCAAGCTGTAGAGGATTTTAATGCAAATCGTATGGGGAATTTGTCATAGTCGATGATTTAATTTTTTGATACTCTCTGCAAATGAGAAATGAAAGACTACATTCAATATTAAAGGATACTTTTGGGCACCAAGAGTTTCGTTTAGAACAATTCAATATAATTAACTCAATATTAGATGGTAACGACACTTTAGCAATAATGCCTACCGGTGGTGGTAAGTCTATGTGCTTTCAAGTTCCGGCCCTATATCTTGAGGGAGTGACTGTAGTAATTTCTCCACTTATTTCTCTTATGAGTGATCAAGTTGCAAATCTTTCTAATAATGGTGTTTCTGCTTGTTACTTAAATTCAAATCAAGATCAAGATGAAAGAACCCAAGCGCGAGAGAGAATCCTTAGCGGAGAGGTTAAATTAGTCTATGTTTCTCCTGAAGGAATTCTTTCTGGTGGAATTTCGAACTTCCTTCAAAATTTAAATATAAGTCTTGTTGCAATTGATGAAGCTCATTGTGTATCTCAATGGGGGCATGAATTTAGACCTGACTATACACGTCTAGGAGAGTTAAAGAATATATTTCCTAATATTCCTATTCTTGCTCTAACAGCGACAGCAGATGAGAAGACTAGAACTGACATTACTCATCAATTAAGAATGGATTCACCTAATATATTTATATCTTCATTTGATAGAGCAAATATTAAATATACAATTCTTGAAAGAGAAGATGAAATAAAGCAATTAGATGAATTTATAAATAAGAATCATAAAGGTGATACAGGTATAGTCTATTGTCTTTCACGAAGAAAAGTTGAAGCTGTTTCTAAAAAACTTAGAGAGAGAGGGCATCAGTCTTATGCCTATCATGCAGGCCTATCAAGAGAGCAAAGAGACTTTGCACAAAAGACATTTAGCAATGAAGAAAATGTTGTAATTGTCGCAACAGTTGCTTTTGGAATGGGGATTGATAGACCGGATGTGAGGTTTGTTGCTCACTTGGATCTACCTAAGAGTGTTGAGAGTTATTACCAAGAAACTGGTAGGGCCGGAAGAGATGGTCTGGCTGCAAATGCTTGGATGGTTTATGGGCTACAAGATGTTATAAAGCTATCTCAAATGCTCGAGACGACTGAAGCACATGAAAATTATAAGAAAGTAGCAAGAGCAAAGCTAGACTCTATGCTTTCTATTTGTGAGACGACAAAGTGTCGTAGAAACTTCCTATTACAATACTTTGAAGAGGAGAGTCCTCTAGAGTGTCATAACTGCGATACTTGTTTACACCCTGGTGAGACATGGGATGGAAGAGTTGATGCTCAAAAAGTTCTATCAACGATTTATAGAACTGAGCAGAGATATGGTGCAGGGTATATTGTTGATGTATTAAGAGGAAGTAAGAACGCGAAAGTCGAAGAGCGTGGACATGAGAAGCTCTCTGTTTATGGAATAGGAAAAAGTGAAACAAAGTCACATTGGAACTTAATAATTAGGCAACTGCTCAACTTGAAGTATATATGCATTAAGAACTGGGAATATAGAACCCTAGGCCTAATGAAAAAAAGTGAAGGTCTTTTAAAAGGTGATGAAGAGTTTTTACTCAAGAAGAGAAAAATAACACTTAGATCAACACCGCAAAAGGTTCAAAGTAGTCACGAAAGAAACGATTTATTTGAAGAACTTAGAAAAGTTAGAAAACTAATTGCTAAAGATAATGGCCTTGCTCCCTATATGGTTTTCGGAGATAAGTCTCTACATGATATGTGTCAAATACTTCCAAGATCAAAAGATGAATTTCTAATGGTAAACGGAGTAGGCAGTAGTAAGTGTGAAAAGTATAGTGATGTCTTCCTAAAAGAGATTAATTCTTATATTTCAAAGAGTTAATCTTTAAAGAACTTATTAACGACTCGTACAAAATCATTCACCTTTACAGGCTTACTTATAAAGTCTTTCATTCCCGAGTCATAGCTGGCCTGAACCTCTTCTTTCATTGCTGAAGCACTTACAGCTACAATAATAGGGGCGTCCTCTTGATAAGTTTCTATTATTTGTCTAGTCGCTTCAAGACCATCAAGCTTCGGCATATGACAGTCCATAAGTATAAGGTCATATTTTTTACTCTTTAGCTTCTCTAGAGCTTCTAGTCCATTCTCTGCGAGATCGTGCTTGAGTCCTAACTTTGAAAGCATTTTCTTTATTACAATTTGGTTTATTTTATTATCCTCTGCAACAAGAATACTTATTTCCATTCCTTTTTTACTGAGGTCATGAGTTTGGGAAGATGTATTTTTCTGTAATGAAAGATCTTGATTTTGAGATTTTTCTAATGGAAGTACAATAGTGAATTTAGTTCCTACTCCTTCTTCACTTTCAAAAGATATTTCTCCCTCTAGTAATTCAGTCAGTGCTTTAGTTATAGCAAGACCAAGGCCTGTCCCTCCAAATCTTCTTGTCGTTGAGATATCTGCCTGCATAAAGGATTTGAAAATTTTATCATGAGAGTCTTTTGGAATACCTACACCAGTATCTTCAATTGTTATTTTTATTTTTTGTTGATCACTATCAAGAGGTTGCTCTTCTTTTTCTACTCTTATTTCTATTTTTCCATTCTTGGTAAACTTATTAGAGTTTCCAATAATATTTAAAAGAATCTGTCTAATTTTAATACGATCAGAGGAGTATACTTTTTCAGTTCCCTCTTCCCAGTGTAGTAAGATGTCATTCTTATTTTCAGATGAACTCTGCATTAGGTTCTTTATTTGAATGATCTCATCATACAAGTCAAAAGTAGTTATTTCTTTTTCTAGCTCGCCTGACTCTATTTTAGAAAAATCTAATATATCATTAATGATTCGCAGTAGGTCTTCACTACTTTTTTTAATAATATTTAGATATTCAATATTTTCCGCTTTTTCAACTTTCTCATAGAGTAGGGATGAAATACCAATGATACCATTTAACGGTGTCCTAATTTCATGACTCATGTTAGCAAGAAAGCTTGATTTTACTTCATTTGCTTTAATTAATTTCTGTGTTCGCTCTATTACTTTTTTCTCAAGGTCTTCGTTAGACTTTATTAGCATTGACTCTGACTTCTCAAGTTTATCCTTTATAAGCCTTAAAGAATTCTCTTTACCTGTTATTATAAGTAGAAATGATGAGAATATACTTAATACGAAGAGTCCTCCTGAGAGCACGTACCAAGCGTACCATGTTTGATTAGAAAGATTATACTGATCTGTTTGTATGAGTATTAGTTTCCACTTTCTGTTTTTAAAATTGAAATTATAACTTCCAGATATAAAGCCTTTGCCTTTACTAAATTTATTTTTCAATTTATCATCAAACTTTTTGTCCTGATATCTATCTTCATTAGAGTAAACTATAGAGTTATTACTATTTATAAGTAAGATTTCAAGACCATCAAGATCACTATTTGCGAGCATTTCTTTAA
>NZ_JBFGYP010000164.1:0-5320 GCF_041587335.1 Halobacteriovorax sp. | reverse complement strand
TCTTTTCTTGCATCATAATATCTCTAAAATTATTTTATAATAGATATAAGTATATGCTCTAATTCTACATTAATTTTATTAGAAATTACTTTTTATTATGAATAAATACTAATACTCAATATTTATTAAATGAAGTCCTCTGGCCGGAGCCTTAGTTCTCACTCCGTACATTTCCCCATTCTTTAAAGAAAGAGTAAAATCTTCTAAAGAAAGCTTCCCTACACCAATGTCCCATAGAGCACCCATTAAATATCTAACCATATATCTCAAGAATCCTTCTCCTTGAATTTTTAAGTAATAGATATCTGTATTGAATGTTAGAAAGTTAGACTTCTCAATTGAGCACTGTAAGATTTTACGATGTAGAGTACCAGGATTAGGTCCAGGAACACAAAAGCTCTTAAAGTTATGATCCCCAATTAAAATATTACAAGCTTCTTGAATTTTTTTAAGGTTTAACTCTTTTGGAAATGTATACGTAGAATCAAAGAAGGCTGCATTTTCATTCTGATTAATTGTGAAGTAATAATGATATTCTTTAAACTTAGAGTCTCGATTTACGTTAAAGTCTTTATGAATAAATTCACTCTTTATAACTTTAATATCACTTGGAAGCATCGAATTCATACCAGTAGTTAAAATATCTGGTTCAATCTCTCTTGGTAGTGTGACCTTTAAAACCTGTCCGCTAGCATGCACACCTGCATCAGTTCGACTTGCAGCAATTACTTTTGATACCTTATATCTAGATATCTTTGATATGACTTTTTCTACATGATTTTGAACTGTTTCTTCATGTTTAGCCTGAGACTGCCAGCCGTAGTAGTGAGTTCCTTTATAAGAAAGTATTAACTTATATATAAATTCTGAGGTTTCTTCCATAGATTCTATAGATATCATGATATTTAAGGTTTGTAGTAGAATTCTTCTAAATCAGGTCCCAAATCTCTTCATCACTTAAAGGAGTGTGAAAACTATGATCATCAGAGCTAATTGATTTATCCCGATGATCTAAACCATAAATATATTGATCAAATAGCTTCTTAAAACTACGACCAGAATATCTCTCTAAGTCTAGACGAAAGTCTTCTGAATCAATTACTGTGTATTTTCTATTTTCAAAATATTTCTTCAAAAATTTCTTAAAGCTTTTCCCTTGACTCTTTTTTAGTAGAGAATCTAAATAGAAAATGAATGAACGTCCACTTTTATAAGATCGGATATCTGACTTTCTATTATAAACACTTTGATTACCTAGATTCATGGAAACATAATTCATTCTCACTCTGCCAAAACTAAATAATTTATTAAGTGTATAAAAGTCTCTCCAACTAGCTACTGCTTCATCAACCCAGCCAGCATTCCCATTAGCTGGCATAACAGCTCTTGCAAAGTAATTGTGCTGTAACTCGTGCCCTATAGCGAACCAACCAGAAGTTGCTGCCCCAGCATATTCCATCCCACCTTTCCACTTCCCATCAGCGTAAAAAGTAAGCTCTGGATGGGGCCAGGGCCCATAGTCACCTTCAAGCTCTCTCAAAACTTTGATAACCTTCTTTTTTACCTTTCTACTTAATCTCATCATTTTAGAATAGATAGTAACAGGAAAATCTCTCCCATTTCTAAGCCTAGACTCATAAACAAACTCTAGTACTTTAAATTTATTTTTTGGTACTAAGTGAAAGTATAGAGATGATGATGTGAAATATTCAGGGTAAGTGAAGTGAAAAGTGTTCCCACTTGTTTCAACAAGGTGACCATTAGTAAATAAGCGATGCTTCTTACTACTACCAATAATCTTTATGAGTATCTCCATCTTATATTGGTCATACTCATAATTGGTAGGGATATACCTTTCAAGGAAGTGCCTATCTCTCATATCCTTATTAAAGAACCCTACAGATACATTTCCTCTTCCAAACTTCACACCTCTTGATATAGGAGTCACGATACGAACTGTATAAGTACCTGGAGAGAGCTCTCTATTAATTATTCGAACCTTACTTTCAAATCCTGGAGTATTGATTTCAATATCCCCATAACCTACCCCATCCATTATGACACTACTTGGTTTTCCTACAATATCAAAAATAGGATAACCTTTCTCTCTAATCTCAAACTCTATTGTTGCGATAGAAGTAGACTTCTTAGACATTAAATCAAATGATAAATTGTACTTAGCATTTATAAAATCAATCCATATAGCTTTTTTATCGTCAACTATGAATGATGGAGGAGCTTTATCTAATCCAGCATAAGAGCTAGATATATTTAAAACCAATATGAATATTAACGACCTTAAATAGAACATAATTCTCATCTAGTTAGAACATTACGGATTAAATTAAATCCAAAAGCTCTTGTTTACTTAGTACTGGATGATAGTGATCATCCTCACTTATTATTGATTTATCCTTAGAACTATTACCAAAAATATATTTATTAAACGATAGGTCTAAAGTTTCTCCATAATAATTTTCAAGATCTAACTTAAAGTCATTATTTGAAATAGTTGTATACTTTCTATTTTGATAATAAATTTTTAAAAACTTTTTAACACTTTTTCCTGGAACGCGCGAAAATAGTGAATCTAAATAAAAGATAAAATCACTACCATTTGTGTAAGACATCTTAGGTGTTACCCTTCTATAAGGGCTATGATTTGCTAAATTTGCTCCCGAACGTCTGTTACGAGATCTACCTACAGGAATGAGGTCATTACTCTTGCTATTATTCTTAGCGGACTTTAAATAGTTGTCTCTCCAGCTGGCAACTGCTTCATCAATCCAACCAGCATTTCCATTAGCAGGCATAACTGATCTTGCAAAGTAGCTATGCTGTAACTCGTGTCCAATAGAATAAAATGCTGATGTAGCCGCTCCAGCGTACTCCATTCCACCTTTCCACTCTCCATCTCCGTATAGTATTAATTGAGGATGAGGCCAAGGACCGTAATCTCGCTCTAACTCTCTTAAAACAGAATCAACTTCTTTCTTCATTTTTTTATTAAATCTATTAGTTTTAGAATAAAGTGTTACTGGAAAGTGACTACCATTAGAAAGCTTTGATTCATATGTATAGCTTATGACCTTAAACTTATTTTCAGGCACAAAATGAAAAAATAGAGATGAAGATGTAAAATACTCAGGGTAAGAGTACTTATAATAGTTATCAGATTTCTGAACTAAGCTTCCATTTGTAAATAAGCGGTGAGATTTTCTTGCTCCAAGTACTTTCAAAGAGAGTTCAATCTTATATTGGTCATACTCATAATTACTTGGAATATATTTTTCTAGAAAGTTTCGATCTTTTAAATCACTCATAAAGAAAGCTGCTGAAACATCTTTACGACGAAATTTAATACCATTTACGATATTATTCTCAATTTTTAATGTATAACTCCCCGGAAGGAGTTCTTTCTTTATAATTCTAACCTTACTTTCTCTATCTGGAGTTTTTATCTCACTTTGAGAATATCTTACTCCATCAATTGAAACACTTCTTGGCCCTATATCTAAGTCGAAAATAGGATATCCTTTTTCAGCTAGTTCAAACTCAATAGTAGATACTGCTGATGCCTTCTTATTATTAATATCAAATGTTAAATCATACTTGGCCTTTATAAAATCAACCCACACGGCTCTCTTTCCACTAGAGCTAAAAGATGGTGGAGCTTGCTCAATACCAGCAAAGGCTGAGCTTAAACCAAGTATTAGAACAATTGCTGACTTCTTAAGTAAGTCCATATAAACCTCTGTAAACGCGACAATATAAACGCACCGTATCATAAATTAGAATTAGTTGCGATGAGCTTGAAAAATGTATAGAGGGTTATTAGTACTATGGCAGATAAACAGGAGTTACCTGCCAGAAATATTAGATATTTAGTCTTTAATGAGTTTAACGTGAATCGCGATTGGTCCCTTAGGTCCTTGACTCATTTGATATTCTACATTGTCACCTTCGTAGAGTCTTACACCGCCTAAAGCAGTAGAATGTACAAATAAGTCCTCTTCGTCGGCATCAGGCTCTATAAAACCAAAACCTTTTTCTTCTTCATAGAATTTTACAACTCCAGTTAAAATTCTACCTGCAACTATTTTCTTATTCTTCTTTTTCTCTACGGCTTCACCCCAAACTATTTCAGTTATAGATTCAACCTTATCTCCCTTATGGATCATTTCAAGTTTCTCAATGACTGCGGCTTTAGTTTTGGCAGAAACAATTAAGTTTGCTCTCTTTCTCTTTTTAGTTTTAACTGTATCGTACTTAACACTTATAACTGTAAATTCTGGCATATATCCTCTTTATTATATAATTCTAAATTTTATTCCGACACTACAACCTAACAGGCTGTAATAAAAGAAACTAATAGAACCATATAACATTTATAAATGAGGAAATCACCAATTTTAAGCTGTATCTAGTTGATAATACTTCTAAATTCATTCTTTAAGTTTAGGTCTTTCTTTAGGCCTAGGTGGCTCTTTAACTGGAACTTCTTTTGGTTGCTCAGGAGGTACTTCAACAGGAGTCCTATCTGGTGCACCAGGAGGAACCTCTCTAGGGACTGAAGGCTTACTTGGCCTAGGTTCTTTAGAGGGATGGTTTGGCTTATTTGGATTATTTTTTGGATCTTCTTGATTCATTCTCATATAAACTCCTTTAGTATAAATAAAACTTAAGTTCTTTACCGCTTTTAGAGAACTTTAACTTTTTCGAAGTGTACTCTTCCCCATCAAGCTTCAAAGGTAATTCTGTTTCTGATTGAATAATCAGTTCCTCTAAGTCTTCAGTAATTATTTTCGATTCTTTTAAATCAGTAATACTATCACTCTGTTGAATTTTTAAAATATCTGCTAGTGACGATGCTAACTCTTTAGACTCTAGTGTTAAAAAATTAAATGTCTCTTTAAACAGAGGGCTAATATGTGGAGAAACCTTAACTCCCCCTCCCGCGTATAGACCTTGTGAAATAATGAATCCATTTGTTAAAATAACTCTCTTATTAGATGATTTAGTTTTGAAGGTTATTTCGTACTCCTGTGGAGATAAAATTTCATCTAAAGCTCCAACATAGTAACTCAACTTCCCTGTAACATTCTTTAGAATATCAGAGCCACTCTCAGTAATTAGGGCCAGAGCTCCACCCGTTGCTACGTTAATGAAATTCTTACTATTACAACTCATTATTGGAATGGTAACAGTGGGAGAATTATTTACTATATCCTTAACTATACTCACTTCAGGTTGAATCGGATTAAGACTTAAAGATCTTGCGAAATCATTCGCTGTCCCAAGAGGAAAGTATATTACTTTA
>NZ_JBFGYP010000163.1:0-5436 GCF_041587335.1 Halobacteriovorax sp. | reverse complement strand
AGAGGACTTCATTTAATAAATATTGAGTATTAGTATTTATTCATAATAAAAAGTAATTTCTAATAAAATTAATGTAGAATTAGAGCATATACTTATATCTATTATAAAATAATTTTAGAGATATTATGATGCAAGAAAAGAAATTAATCATTCATATTGAAGATGACCTTTTGATTCAATACACATGGAAGCAACAGGCAGAAAAAATAGGTATTAATATTCAGACTTTCTCTAATTATGAAAGTGTTAATCTTGATAAGAATAATTTTCCTTTGGAAGTTTATTTTTTTATTGATCAAGACCTTGGCGATAATCATAAAAAGGGGTGCCAAGTATTACTTGAGTTGTATATCTTGGGGTATCGAAACCTCTATCTAACAACTGGTCATGAGAAGAGTGACTTTCAAGAATTTTCTTCAAAGTTTGATGTCATAGGAAAAGAGTTTCCTAAAGAAATAATCACACAATCTATATGAAAACTCCTTTTACTTAGAATTTTTAAGAGGATTATTGGGTCCTCTGCTTCTATTTGTTATAATAGATAGTGTTAAACACAGATTTGATTAAAATATGGAGCTATATATGAAAAGAACTGCAATTGTAACTGGTTCATCTAGAGGGATAGGAAAAGCGATAGCTTTAAGACTAGCCAAGGATGGCCTTAATGTTGTCGTAAATTACTCGTCAAATTTAGAGGCCGCTCAAGAAGTTGTTAATGAAATAAAAGAATATGGCGCTAATGGAATAGCTGTTAAAGCTGATGTAAGTAAGATGAATGAAGTACTCTCTCTATTCGATACTGCTGAGAGTGAATTTGGTAGAGTCGATGTCCTAGTAAATAATGCAGGCATTATGTCACTTAGTACGATTTCTGATTTTACTGAAGATAAGTTTGACCAAATTTTAGCTGTAAATTTAAAAGGGACTTTTAACTCTCTTCAATGTGCTGCAACCAGACTTAAAAAGGACGGGGCCATCATTAATTTAACTAGTAGTGCTATTGCTCTTGGAATTCCAGGATATGCTGTCTATAACGCATCTAAGGCCGCAGTTGAATCTATGTCATATACTTATGCAAGAGAATTAAGAGGGAAGAATATAACTGTTAATTGTGTTGCTCCTGGACCAACCTCAACGGATTTATTCTTAACAGGTAAGACTGAAGAGCAAATTGAGAACTTTAAGAAAATGTCACCACTAGAAAGACTTGGTCGCCCTGAGGATATTGCAGGTGTAGTGAGCTTCTTCACGAGTTCAGACAGCTCATGGGTTAATGGACAGGTTTTAAGAGCGAATGGCGGAATTGTTTAATCTTATTTTTTATTGAGGCATCTTCTTCTCATCTTAGATGCCTTTTCTGTTTAGAAAGTTATGTATGATATAATTTTTCAATGACAATAAAGACCTTTATCACCCTGATTTCTTTCACTCTTTTTATTCATAATGCTCACTCGCATAGTGGTAGAACAATAGAGAAGGGAAAATTAAAAGGATGTCACAATCATAACAAGTCACAATCTTTTCACTGTCACTCTAAGTCAAATTTTAATTTAAGAGGGAAGAACTTTTTATCTAAAATAGAAGCAGAGCAATTTTTAGGTGGAATAAAGGAACAAATAGCTACAGATGAAAAGCAGTATAGTAGGAAAGAGTTTAAACATTGGACTGATGACGATAAGAATTGCTTAGATACTAGAGCGGAAGTATTAAAGATTAGATCTTTAGTTGAAGTAAATATTTCTAACTGCAGAGTCGTAAATGGACTATGGAATGATTATTACTACAGAGAAGAGCTAAGCAAAGCATCAGATATAGATATTGACCATATTGTTCCTCTTAAAGATGCCTGGATAAGCGGTGCTAGTAAATGGACTTCAAAAAAAAGGGAAGAGTTTGCAAATGACTATGAGAACTTAGTTATTACTAACCTTAAGTATAATAGGAGAAAAGGAGCGAAAACACCTCTTGAGTGGCTACCAGTGAATAAGAATTACGCTTGTAAATATATAGCGAAGTGGATTCTAATCAAAGAAAAATATGAACTAAGAATTTCTCCACTATTAATAGATCAATATAGGGACATGAATTGTCAATAAGCTCTTAGATTTCTTTACTTAGGTAGTTTGAAAGGCTATTGTTTTTCAACTTTATAAACACTGCTCATGAATAGCAACCATGGTCTTTATACATGGGTGCTATATGAAAATATCTGAAAATGCTCTACTTGAGCTTCTGAATGAGCAAGATCTAACTTTTTGTACATCTAAATTTACACCAAGCCAATTGGCCCACCTTTATGTGAGCTCTGCACTTCTTATTGAAGTTATGAGTTTTATAAAAGAGCAATTGTGGCTTCAAGATAAGCTTGATCAAGACCTAGATATTAAGACTACTTATGAAAAGTTTATTTCTCCATTCTTTTTAAATGAACTAAAAGAGATTGTCTTTTTACAAGAGTTCTTAATAAAGAGTGGTTCTGGAAATATATCAAATGTTTTAAAGAACGCTAAAACTATAGAAAAGAATATTTTAAAACTAATTAAAACTCGCTCTAAAGATGATATGAAATCGTTTTTGATTGAGTCTTTAAAAGAGATGAAGAGTCACTTTCTTTCAGAAGAAAAATTCAAAGAGGCACAAGATCAATCTCTAGGTTATCAAGGTCTTCGTTTGTATCGTACTTTTGATCGTCTCGATGATATTTTTAATTTAAATTATTCTCTAGATTTAAATATGGATATTGATAGAGTAACTAAAGAGAGACTGTATCAAGGGTCGGGAGTTGGTGTTCAGTCTGGGTATTCAACAATTCTTTTAGCTCTTCATCGAATTGAAGCTGAGGTTGGTAGTACTGTTATAGATTTAGGCTCTGGATACGGTAGGGTAGGACTTGTATGTTCTTTATTGAGACCTGATATAAACTTCATTGGCTATGAGTATGTTCCACATCGTGTTGATATATCTAATATTGCATGTAAGGCCCTAGGGCTTGATGAAAAACTAGATTTCAAGGTTCAAGATCTATCTCTTAAGTCATTTAAAATTCCAGATGCAGATTACTACTACCTATATGATCCTTTTTCTGAGGAAACATATAAGTATATTCTTGATCAAATCATTGAAATAAGTACGAGAAAGAAGGTGACGATTGTTACAAAGGGAAATGCTCGAGGCTGGCTAAGCGATATTGCTAAGAAGTATGCATGGCCTAAGGCCGTTTATATTGATGAAAGTAACCTCTGTATTTTTAGTTCTCTATAGACTTAGTAATCCTTACTATCTATTTTAAATTAATAGATAGTAAGAAGGTTGATATTACTATTTTTTATTAAGTAATTTGTTAAACTGAGCAAGATTTAAGATAGAGAATAAAATAATCACTGACGCTATAATTACGAGCGGCCATTTTGGTACTTCTCTTAATGCAAATTCAGAAATCAATGCTCCAATCATAACCCCAATTCCCACAATATTTGATAATTGAATGAAAGGAATCCCTTTGATGGCAACTTGAGCTTTCTTAGAGATGATTAGGTAGAAGTTTGCGAAGTAACCAAGACAGATGGATGTGATAATGACACCTGTAAAGAGTCTAAAGAAGGTAGGGTCAATTCCGAGTGGCTTTGCCATTTCAATAAAGGCTTTTACAGATATAGGCCAAGCAAATAGCTTTGAAAGAGAAAATCTTACGAGTAATAGCCCATTGATGAAATTTGTTATGAGTAATACTTTATTCATTGTTCTTTCCTTTTGTAATAAGTAGGTGGTCTACTGACACCTTATTAAATTCTATAAAGTTTCCAATGAAGAAGAGATAGAGTACGTAGGCCATTTGTAGTCCAGCAAGTTCCCATTTTTGTAAAAGGCACACTCCTGATATGAGTAACATCATATTAAGGTTGAGGACTAGAATGGATATTTTTGTTTTAAATCCAATTAAAAGAAATATTCCAAAGATAAATTCAACTGGAGAAATAAAATTTGCACCAAAACTTATTAAAAAATTTGGAAGAAATGTTGGTTCGAACATTTTCTCCATCTTTGAAATAAAGGCACTATAGTCCCCAAAGAGTCTAACTCCTCCGTGTATAGTCATATTTATCCCCATTACAGCTCTTAGGAGTAAATAATTATATTCTTTATAGTTCTTCATCTTTCACCTAATCCTTATTGTAGCTTTTTTAATGCTGATAATATTTCACTAGGCTCTGCTCTTTGAACGTAATCAACATTTAAAAATGAGTATACAATCTTACCAGTTTTATCAATTACATATGTTGCAGGAATTGGTACTTCCCAGCTGTCATTTCCTTGATTTTTTTCAAGATCTAGACCAAACTTCAAATATACTTCTTTCAAATCATCATCTAGTTTAAATACTAGTCCATACTTTCTTGCTTCTTTATTTAAATCATCAGTTAAGATTTCAAACTTTAACTCATTCTTCTTCACAGTCGTTGAACCTGATTCCATTGACTCAGGTGAGATAGCAATCAATTGCCCACCTGCTTCTTCGAATTTTTCTAAGTTTTCTTGATATGCTTTTAGTTGCATATTGCAGTATGGACACCATCCACCTCTGTAGAATGTCAGTATGATTGGTCCATCTTTAAGCTTTTCCGATAGTTTTACTGATTTTCCATTAATGTTTGGAAGATTAAAATCTATATATTGGTCACCTTTCTTTTTTGCCTTTGCAATTATTCCCGACTCTCTAAGTCTTTCTTCAGCTTGCTTCATTGTTAGTTTCGCAGCACTAGGCGCCTTAGATTTACTTCTTCTTTTATTCATTTTCTCTTGTAGTGAACTTGGGAAATTATCTTTAGTAAATGCCATGATTTTATCCTCTTTAGTAATTCCAAAAACTCGCTTACTCTCTTTTCCATCTCTGAATGCTATTAACATAGATTGTTGAAATACTTTATTGCTCTTTAAAAATTTTTTATCACTATCGAAGTCTACTTCAAGTAATTCAAAATTCTTATCTTTCATTGAGTCGAGTATTTTCTTTTGAACTTTACATGATGGGCACCAAGTTGCGTGAACATGAACAAGTACATTTTTGTTTTCTTTCACAAATTTATTGATCTTAGCACTATTGTCTTCTTTGGCCTGTAAATTAATTCCAAGAGTGAGTAATACTGTTAGTAAAAAATACTTCATTTTTGTAACCCCTTTATTATATAGTTAGTGATATATTTGTTATTGCTTCTGGTAATATATTAAGTATTGCTGTTTCTAAGTTCTTATCTAGACCAGTTAAAATAAGTATCGACATGACTCCGCAAAATAAACCTAGACCTAGCTTCGTATACTTAGAGTTGTCTAAACTCTTCTTTTGTATTTTCATGACTAAGGACTTTGCACCGTAAGAGAAAAATAGAATTGGTAGAATCGATCCTATCGAAAAGATTGCGAGGAGTACTATTGAAGATT
>NZ_JBFGYP010000162.1:0-5473 GCF_041587335.1 Halobacteriovorax sp. | reverse complement strand
TTCTTTGAATAGTCGAGAATATCAAAGAAGCGCGGAGTAAACTCCGTGCCCTTTGTAAGTGTTCCATCAAAATCTGAAAAAATTATTTTTGGGATCATAATATGGGCCCTCGCTGGGCCCTACTTAATTATTGAAGAGGGTAAGAAAGACCAACAAGGATTGAAGTAAATGAATCCTTCAGCCCAACTTGTATTTCAGCACTTCCCTGTAAGTGCTTATACTCTTCAACAGGAATATTTCCGTTAATACCAAGGTTAGCACTTATTGTTGACTCATAAGTCTTAGTGTCACCATCAAGTGAAAGACCTATAGGCATAGAGAAGTATGGGTATGCTTCTTTTCCCCAAAAGCTAAATCCTTTTGAAACAGTTGGAGCTAAAGATAATTTAGTTCTACTTACTTCAAATTCCTTTGCCATCTCTAAAGTTGTCTTAACTGACACTTTAGGCTGCTTATAGTAATCAGGGTAAATCTCATAATCTACACCTGTAAAGAATCTATTAGTCATCTCACCGCCAGAGATACCTAGACCAGCATCAAAAACTAGCTTCTTAGCAAGTTTTTGAGAGTATCTAACCTGAGCACCGATTCCACCACCTGATGAAGTAACACCAAGTACTTCAGATGAAATAAGCTTCTTTCCCGTCATCATTGGGTAAGATGAAACACCAGTCCCTAGGGCCCAAGCATTTGTAGTTAATAATGTACCGACAGCAATTGAAATAAGTTTTATTTTCTTCATGTTTCCCCATCCTTGAGAATAATGATTTATGTGAATCGTTCGTAAATATTGTAACGTCATCTTTGTGGTTGAGTCAAAATTGACCACGTGCAAAATTGTTTTTTTTTCATCATATCGACTCAGATATTGACTAGGGCCAATAAAACCACTATAAATACTAACTCAAGATATCAATGGTGGCCGTAGTTCAGTTGGTAGAGCGCCAGATTGTGATTCTGGTTGTCGTGGGTTCGAGCCCCATCGGCCACCCCATTGATCTTGATACATTCACGAAAGTGATAATCTCTTCGGAGTGACTCATATTAAGCCTCGTTCACAACCCGTTCGAGGCTTTTTTTTTGCTCAAATTCTTCTATAAAATCAGAGTACTTCTCAGATAAATCCTTGAAAGTATATTAAGTTAACTAGAGAAATAGTATCAAATATCGACTTTCCACACTTTGTTCATACTCTTTACTTATCTTTAAATCTAAGGACAGCACAGGCACCATGCTATAGGGGGATAGATGAAGAAAATACTTACCTTTATTACATTAACTTTAAGTATCAATTCATTCTCACATACTGGAATTATGCTAAGCCTAGTTGGAAAGTCTTGTGAAAATAAACAGCTAAACCAAGGCTGTGAATACAATGATCATCATCAAATTACCTATAGGGGAACATGTCAAAAAGCGACAGATAAACTTATCTGCATACAAGATCAAATGAGTAGTGATGACGTTTTGACCAAGGCAAAATCTAGTTCTCAATCTTAGAAAACTTATGGCAGAGAGAATCTCTCACCGGCAGCTCTCTGCCATAATTCTACCGGAGTAATAAAGAATTATACAAAGTCTTCAAAGACTTCTTTAACATTAAAGGATGCTTTAAGTTGCCTAAGAAGTGCAAATACACCGAGTAACTTTCTATCTATAAAAATGAATTGCGAGGGAATTGATTTAAACTTTAAAGTCTTTCTTAAGCGTTTTCCAATCTCTACAAGGTCATCAGGAAGAGTAGTATTACCCCAGTCAAAACTATCAGACCTAAGAGGATCGCTTACTCTTACAATATACTCCCACATTATATCTTCATCGTACTCTAAACTCTTATTAGAGTATTTGATAAATCTTTGAATCTCAGAAAAGAAGGCCTCTCGATCTAAGTTAAAGCTGTGCCTTAGAAAGTTTCGATAAAAATCTAAAACTTCATCTGTTAACTCTCCACAAGCACCAAAATCTAAGAGATAGAGTTTTGTTAGATCCTCATTAACGAGAAAGTTTCCACCGTGAGCATCACTTTGCACAAGATTAAACTCAAAGATTTCTTTTAAAAAGAGTTTAAATATTTTAGCACCGAGATTATCTATTTTATCTTTAGAGAAATCTGAAGGATTTATATCACCAAGATTTACTCCATCTATATATTCCATACAGATAGACTTTTTATTACAGTATTCATCAACGACAGAGGGAACATAAAAGAAGTCATCATCATTAGCTTCTTTATACTTCTTCATTAGAGATATTTCTAAATCATAGTCCATCTCATTTCTAAGCATTCTTTCTAATTCATTAAAGATATCCTCTGTATCTATTCCTTTAGGAAATATCTTCAAACTCTTCATTAACATTTTAAGAAAGAACATATCGCCATTTATGGCCTTTTCTATTCCTTTATACTGAATTTTGAGGACAAGACTCTTTCCATTCTGATCCTTTGCCCTATGCACTTGACCTATACTTGCAGCAGCCAGAGGATCTCTTTCAATTTCTAGCTCTTCAATTGCTTTTGAAGAAATTTGAGATTCAATTTGAGAGTAATCAAGAAAGTGACTCGAAGACTGAAGCTTCTTCAACTTTTCATTTATATTATCTGGAAGATAGTACTCTCCATACTGAGAGAGTAACTGACCAGCTTTAGTCACTGATCCTTTAAATGTAGATAATTCATCGATAAATTTATCAGGATTTACGCCTACAATACTTTCGATAATCTTCTTAGGATCATCTTTATTGGCAAGAATATTAGCACCTGTCTTAAGAGCATGCTTTAGCAAGACAGAATTTCTTTTAAATAAACCATTCTTAATTTTTGATATCTTCTTCAAAGAATCTCTCCAGTCTTATAATTATCAATAATACGCTCATTGACACAAAAGATCTCAAATACACACTTTTGTCTAAACTCTTTATTCTATCTTAAGACTTTCTAAAAAATACAAATAGCAACGATACAAATATTAAAATTAAGCAATAGTAAGAGTTCGTTACAATATCTACAGGTGTTAACTTAAAACTAGCTCCTAAAAGAAGCGCTTGAGCACCATAAGGAAGTAGTCCTTGCGTTATACATGAGAAGATATCTAATAAACTTGCAGATCTTTTTCCTGAAATCTCTCCGGCTATTGCTAGCTTTTTTGCAATTGGACCTACTACGATAATAGAAACTGTATTATTTGCTACACATAAATTTGTTAATGAAACAAGAAGAGAAATTCCCAACTGGTCTGCAATATATTGATTCCACTTTCCGACTTTCTTTGTAATTTTTTGAATTCCAAGAGATATAACCTCTAGACCACCACCTACTTTTATGAACTCAGAGAGTCCTCCTATAAGTAGAGAAAGAAGAAATATTTCCTGCATGCTACTAAAACCTTTATAAATGTCTTTAGTAAAAGCTAAGAAAGTATAGTCACCTAACATTCCTATTCCACCGGCCAATAAAATCCCTGAAAAAAGAACGACAAATACATTAACCCCTAAAATGGCCAAAACAAGAATAAAGAAATATGGAATCACTAATAAAGAGTCATAACTCTTTACTTCAAGTGCTTGAGGAGTTGGAGCTAAAAATATTAGTACAAGAATTGTTACGATTGCTGCAATAAGGGACATGTTGAAGTTTTCCTTAAACTTATCCCTCATATTACAGCCTTGAGACCTAGTCGCTGCGATCGTTGTATCTGAAATAATAGAAAGATTATCTCCAAACATAGCGCCAGATAAAACAGCTCCCGCCATAACAGTCACATCAATTCCGGCCTTAACAGAAACAGCATAGGCAATAGGTGCAATTGCCCCAATTGTTCCCATTGATGTCCCCATGGCCGTTGCGACAACTCCAGAGATAATAAAGATCCCAGGTAGAAGAAAACTTGAAGGAATAAGTGATAGACCTGCATTTACTACTGCATCTACTCCACCACTAGCACTAGCAACACTAGAAAATGCTCCAGCAAGCAGGTAGATTAAGCACATCGTTATTATATTATTGTGTCCTATACCTTTAACAAAAGTTTCTACACCAGAGCTCACTGAACCCCTATTTAGAAGAAATGCTAGAACTATAGCTGGGATTATCGCGATTGGTGCAGGCACTTGATAAAAAGCATAATCAACACCAATAGATTTGAAGTAGATTCCACTACCTAAAAATATTATTACAAATAGTAATAGTGGAAGAATTGTGAATTTTGAAAACTTCGTTATGTGATTATCCATTTTTATCTTTCTTGTTTAGGTTTTTTAAAATATTTACGAGATCTAGCTTTATCTAGAATATCATTATAAAAGTCCACACCTCTTAATAAGTCTTTTTCTAAAATAGACTTATCAAATCTTAGATCTCTTAACTCTTCTAAGTTATGAAACTCTGATACTATCTTTCTTTCAAGTTCACTTATCTTTTCTTTATTGTCTAGATTCTCTTCATTTTGTCTAAAGGCATCCATCCCTAAGCGATGAGCAGTTTTAAATTTATCTTCACTTTTAAAGGAGCTACATTGTCCGAGGTAAGCATGACCGGCCAAACCATCCTTAAATCCACCATACGAACTGCAAAATACTCTAAGTCCCTCTAGTCGTCCTTTTGTATACATCTTTTCATCTGGTTTCGTTGTACACTTTAAAGCATGTTGCAAAAAGTATGTACTTCTTCTGCCCTCTTCACCATCCTTCATCCCTTGATCGTGCCAATTTAGTGTAGAACAGTCTTTTTTCTCAATACTTGAACAAGACGACAATAGGGAAATAGAAATAATCAATAAGTACCGAAACATTTAAACCTCAAAATTTATAATATTTAGATACTTATCGACATTTTAAGGAATAAATCAACTAGGTTTTTGGAGCTTATTTCTAATAAAGTCCCTGACCTTTTCAGTTGTCCAATCTTTACCAAGAGCACATATATCCTCAGCTGTTGGATCAATTCCCAACTCTTTTAAATAGTCGCTATCGCATATGAAGAATTGTTTTCGGTAGACCATAAGGAACTCATTTTCTTTTTGAAATTTAAGGGCCTCCTCTTTTGTTGAAAACCACTTCTTCCACTGAGCGGACCACTTTGGAGGGTTTACTAAATCTGCATACTCATAAGAGTCTTTGAGGGTCTTCCAATTGGAATAGTTTGCACTCTTAGCAATAATTTCAAAAGCATCCTTAAGAGCGATTTCTTCTCCTTTAGATCTTTTTGCCTTTTGTAAAAGTTTGGCCTTAATTTTTAATGAATCAACACTTGATTGTGACATGACACTTTCTCCTCTGGTTAATGTTACCTTCTCCGTTATTGGTAACCAAAAGATAAAATGTAATAAGTGATATACTGAAGTGAGGTACTCTTTCTAACGGTTAGGCGTCTTCAAAGCCTGAATCAACTATAACTTATCTCTATAGTTGATTCAAGTTGAATATATTGAACTAAGAATCAGATTTTTCAAAATTTACTAATTTTTTAAATCCTCCC
>NZ_JBFGYP010000161.1:0-5527 GCF_041587335.1 Halobacteriovorax sp. | reverse complement strand
TTATTTACACCTTCTTGAAGAACTGCTTGGTTTCTAACTACGATTCCTGCTTGGAATAATCTATCCATGGCCATCTGAGACCACTTTGTGATTTCTCTAGCACAAGAAAAGTGAGTATGGATCACAACTTGTTTACCAAATGATCTACCAAGAGCGTGAATCTCTTGAACGGCTTCAAACCAAGCATCATCAGTAAGTACTTTTTGAGGGAAAATTGCAATTCCTTTAGTCGCTAGACGAATACGTCTAATGTGAGGAATTTTTAATAGGTTCTCACCAATATAGCGAATCTGCTTAGGAGTAAGCATAAATGCGTCACCACCAGAGATAACAACATCTTCAATTCTTGGATGATTTGTTAGGTATTCAAATACATCGTCCCATTTCTTTTGGTTTGCACCATAAGTCTCTTTTTCCATCGACTCTGTAGATCCACCAATGATTCTTGAACGTGTACAATAAGAACAGTATACAGGACAGATAGTCGTAGGAAGAAAAAGAACCTTATCTGGGTACCTGTGAGTTAACATTGGTACTGGTGAATCATCGTCTTCACTAAGTGAATCAGATTTATAGAATGGGTGATCTTCTAAGAATTGACTCCCCATTGGTAAGAACTGCTTTCTTAGTGGACAATTAAGAGGGTCCTCCCAATCAATTAGAGCAAAGATATATGGAGTAATTCTAATATTCATTGGAGTGATCTTTTGACCAGCTCTAATGTCTTCCATATGCTCTTTAGATATTCTTGCTCCCAAGAACCTTTCAACTTGATCTACTTTTCTAACTGAGTTCTTGAGCTGCCACTTATGATCTGCAAATTCACCTCTAGTAACACTTGCCCATTCTGGTATCTCTTTCCAGAAATCATCATTTCTAAAATTTCTATGTTCTAACTCTCGAATTTTCGAGTGATCAACATTTGACATACAGCATCCTCTTTTTTTAATTTCGTAATAAGTAGTGATTATCGTTAAATTATCCCCTTAGTAAACACCTGACGCAACGCAAAAATAAATCTTACATCTGTCTTTAAAGCCTAAAAACTAGCCCAATATGTTTTAAATTGAATTGGGTAAAATACTTACATTATAAGAAAGTTATTTGTTTGATTACCCATACATTAGTCTGCCCTATATTTACTCAAGCTGAAACCCAATATGTCGATAAGTTACTATGGCAAATGGAAGCGACGCTAAGAATATTCAGTACCTAGAAGTAGATCAACAGAGATTGCACTCTCCAGGCAACCTAGCAAATGGCTCAGGTGACCTTGATGGAAGTTACCTATCGAAGAATATTTCAATCTTTGGAAAAATTTTTATTGGATTTATGATCTGTATCTTCATAGTCTCATTTGTATTTCTAGTATTTAGCTACACTCCTTATGGCGTGGACTTTTTACGTGAGATGAAAATTCATATTATCTAGCCCTAACCCTACCTAAAACGCTCAGAATCGATATTTCGTATTATCAACTATTTACATTACAAATAATTCATATAATATAAATTATACGAACTAATTTATAGTAATTTTATTACAACACCAAGCGTATATGAAAATTAATAGAAAAAACCAGGGATGGTTACAACAGTATTTAGACAATTGTTCTAAGCAGAATAAATCCATCCACACTATCAAAAATTACAGAAGCGATTTAGAAAAGTATCTTTGCTGGTATGAAATCACCTATTCATCTCCTATCAGTGCAAAACATAAGAATACAATCGAGCACTATAAAGATTTTCTCCTAAATGGTGGTATCGTAATAAAAAGACCAAACTTCTTTCAAAAACTACTCTTTTTTAGAAAAACGAAGGAAATAAGCCTAATCCAGAAGGCCCTTTCAAATAACTCTGCTAAAAGACACCTGAGTTCCCTTAAGAACTTCTACGAATATCTAAAGCAAACTCATGAGGATCACTCAAAGCTCTTCTTGATTAATCCGGTAAAAGAAAAGATTCACGGGATAAAGCTTAAAGACACTGATGTTGAGCACACACCAATTATTCCATATGAGCAATGGAGGAATCTTATTGAATCTACTTACAGAACGAGAGAAAGACTGATCCTTTTACTCCTCTACTGGGCGGGACTTAGATTGAGTGAATTAACTCAGCTTAGATTTTCAAACTTTGATGAAAAGAGAAAAACTATAAAAGTCATCAGAAAAGGTGGCTACATACATGAGTTTAGTCCACAGAGATTTGATGAAATTATTAAAAATGTTCAATTTTTAATGAAGGACGCTAAGTCAGATTTTATTTTTACAAATTACGTTGGAAAATGTTTGAGTACTAGAAGTATGTACAGCTTGATTAAAAAGTTACTCAGGATAAATAAATGTGATGAAAGGTTAGGGCCACACAGCTTCAGAAAGGCCTGTGCTACTAACCTTTATAAAAAGACTAAAGACTTACTTTTAGTTCGAGATTACTTAAATCACCATGATGCCAAGGTGACTCAGACATATATTGAAGTAGATCAAACACCTATGCATTAGAAAAAGTTTTTAATATTTTCTCTACAGCTAGTTGCTGGTTTTAATAATTCGTTTGCTCGAGCAAGTATTTCTCTAGATCTATAGTTTATGAGTCCAAAATCATCTTTAAGAGTTGCAATATCTTTCAACGCCGAAGGCCCATGTACAGTGTTAGAGATTATTCTCTCTAGATGCTTCGCTATAGCTAGTGAAATATCATCTTCAAGTTCTTCATCTAATCCAATTTTATTCATCATTCTATAAAGGAACATAAAAGACTCAAGACCTTCTACTGATTCAATTATTTTCTCAGTAAATTGAGAAAAGTAATACGGTGTAAATTTACCAAATTTAGAAAAGATGATTTCTAACTCAGGGGTATTAATAGAGCCAATCGGGAACTTATGAATGTGATTATTTATAAAATCTTTTTGTAAAAGAGTAAAAAATGAACTCATATGAACTTGATCTAACTCTGAATAGATCTTTATAATTTCCCTATGGTCAGTTATTCCTGCAAGTTTTAATTTTAACTCTTCAAGAACTACTGTGTCGTTAGCTGCAATAATAGATCTTTCATTCTGTATAATTTCCCTAAGTTGATCAAAAGAATTTTTTTCAAAGTCACTAATTGGTCTATGGATAGCTACATTTTTTCCATTTTCATTTTCCCTACGAAGCAACTCTCCATTTTCTTTCATCATAAAGTTATTTCTCATGAGATGTTCTTCTTTAAATACTATCTCTGAGCCTACAACTCTAGCTAACTGATGTTGAGAAGCCCAATCGAGAAGTGTCCATTTATCATTCTTTATTGAATATACTAATTGTTCAAAGTGAAAGTCTCCAATTGTTTCATAGATAGACACTTTCCTAGCGAATTCTTTTAAACTACTCAGGGCCTTCATCTTCAAATCTGAATCAATATACTCATTTCGAGCAAAGAAAGTCTGCATTGAAAAATCATGATCAACCAAATCTACCACCATATATGAACCTTTGTGATAGGAATGAATTTCAGGAATTGGTAGATTAGAGTCAAGTAGCTCTTGATATCCCTCATAGGTATAATTAATGAACCTCTTACCGTCCATAATGTCATAGTTCATTTTTTCATTTCCGTGCGGTAGTCTTAAAGCATATTCTTTCTTCTTTTCATTATCATAGACTTTTAAGATAAGTGTCGTGTTTCCCTTACCAAGAATTTCTTTAAAGATGACCTCTTTATTAAAGAGATAAATCTTCTCATCTGGTTTTAGATCTCCCGAGAGAATTGACTTTGAAAAGTAGTCGTCTAGTCGTCCGTTCTCATTAAAAAGACGAAGATCAGCAGACCAACTATTAATACTAAATAAGAAAATAAGAGATATAAGTTTAATCATTCTGATATAAAAGCAATTACTATGCCAAGACTAGTAAATATTTTCGGCTACTTAGATTGTAGAAACTGTCTTGTCTTTATACGCCTGTAAAACATAGGACAATTGCAATAAAGATTTGGCAGGTCAAGTTGACCGGATCTATGTGATTTCGGCTACATGCTATATAATAATCAAACTATTAAAGGCTTAGCCCAACTTTCTATATAATTTAGGTAATAAGGATTTATCTATGAAAATCATGCTTCACACTATTTTTGCCACTCTCTGCTTGCTTATGACAAACACATCGTTTGCAGATGATTTTGAAGCTGAAAAAACTGCTTGTTCTGAGGACTCAACTAAGAAATGGGATAATAACCTCAATCGTTGTATGACGACAAAAACAGTGAAGAATGATCTAGACGCTTATCAAAACTGTACTCTATTTGAGACTAAGAATGAGCGTGATAAGTGTATGAGAGATCTCGTTATACAAGTTAGTGGAGATAATAGTCTAGATGATGCGAATTGGGACGCTGTAATCATGGATACAATATCTACTGGTATTTCACTTACAAATTTATTTGTAAGAACGAAAAATAAGTCACCTTGTGTCTCATTAAAGATTGCTTCAGCCTGTGGTCTTTCTGCTCTGGCTAAAGACGCCTACATCATTCTAGAAGGAAAGAAAGTAATTGACGAGAACCTTGCTAGCTTCCAAAAGAAAGTTAAAGATAATGAGAATTACGACACTCAGCTAATCGCTTATCAATCTCAGATAGATCAGCTTAATTCTCTTTCAGATTTCTATTATAAAAAAGAGAAACTTCATAAACTAGTTGCTGCATGCTACACAGTCGCTGCTGTTGCAACGTATGCTGATGAAGTAAAGATGACTGTAAGTTGTCTAGACGCATCAGCAGATAATGTAAAAGCCGAAACACAGGAATATGATACTGCCGGTCTTGATGGTGGAGCATCTGTAATTAAAATAGCAGAAGCACTTTATAAAGATTTAAAATTCTATGCGGGTACACCTGCCGGTGTAGCAACACTTGCTCTAATGAATACAGGCTGGAATCTTGTAAAAGCAAGAAAGCTTAGAGCACAAGGTGATAAGACTAGCCTTCTTGCCATAAGAGCAAAAGTTGCGAAAGACCAATTTATCACTTCAATGGAGAAATATTGTCCTGATGGTCATGAAGATAAAGATAACTTGATGTGCTACTGCTACGTAGATGGCGAAAAAAATTCAAGTAGAACAAACTCTGAATCTTGTCAGAACTTATGGGCCCAAAGTGATAGAAACTTATTTGTAGAAAGTTCAGATAAAACAGCTGCAAGTGCTGCAGATAAAACAAAGCTAGGCTGTATTACAAATGTAGGTGAATTTGATCCAACTTGTCAGTGTAAGAAGTTCAAAGACACGCAAGGTAATAACGCATGTAGAAAATCAAGCTTCTCATCTATCCAGCTAGGCGGGCTAGGCCAAACAATGGATATAAATCAACTTGAGACAGACTTAAATAATATCGCTTCAGGTATCACATCTGCACAAGGTTTTGATCTAACATCTGCTCAAAGTAGTGCTCTAGGTGGAACAGTCAGAGACAGTATCTTAAAGCAAATTAAGCTCGAAGATAAGAATGGTGTAAAACAGGCAACTCCTAATGACTTGGCC
>NZ_JBFGYP010000160.1:0-5609 GCF_041587335.1 Halobacteriovorax sp. | reverse complement strand
CATTCTTGGTACCAAAGCTGACTTAGTGACAACACTTCTAAATACTTATTCTCCAACAAATGAAATTAATCTTTCTGAGCTTGTTCTAGGCCTAAAGTCATCTCAAAATATTGTAAAGAACACGGCCAAGAACTTCTTTGGCACTTTTGAGGATTTCTTTGTCGACTCAATTGTTGAATCTGATATCTCTCTAATGGAGAGATCTGCACTATGTTTTAGAGTCATTCCGTTTCTATACGACTCTAAAGAGCAGCGAAAATTTCTTTCAAAAATTTATGACAAATGTAAGAGAGCGAAGATGGCCTTCTATGCGAATGGACCTCAAATCCAATGGCTTGATTATGTTGTGCAAACAGATAATGGCAGAGGAATTGGTAAAGAAAAGTATAGCCTGCGTGCAAGTGCTGAGATTCGCAATTGTGCCTTTAGAAAGTATAATAGAAGAAATAAAATATATGAGCAAAGACGACAACATAAAACAAATGGTTTAAATGAAGAATTCCCTCTATAAGATATTACTTTTATCAGCTCTTCTTATTGCTGTAGCTATAACTCTCTACTTTAAAAATGTAGTAAAGCCAGCTCACGTGAGAGAGCATTATAATGAAGATGCTCAGGAAAATAGAGCTATTAGAGAAGTTAGAGTTCAAGAGAAAATTAAAAGTGAAAATGAGAGATATCAAAAAGCAGAAAAAGTTCAAATCTTTGATCAACAAGTAGATGACTTAAATAGAAGTTTAAATGTTCTAGAAGAGAAAATTCAGGTCAGACAAACTTACTGTTTGAAAGTATTAAATGAAACTATCGAAGGCGATGACTATATTGATATCACTACAGAGATGTACAATGATATTGACCTTATTAAGACGAAATTCTCAACTGTTCTCAATGAGGCGATGTTAAGGCCGGAGGCTGATGAGCTTTTTTCTACTGTATACAAAGCTGTGGAGTCTGATCCAAAAGTAGATCCAAGGTTGCTCTTTGCTAGACTTGAAAGAATTGATATCTGCCGTGATGCAAAGTCATTGAACTTTGTTGATACCGTCTTTGAGGCCTATAGACTTAAGAATTGGCCAAAATCTGTTGGGGTTGAGATTCTTGGTGAGGTGACATCTATTTTAAAAGATACACTTTCTAAGAATAAGTCAGTTGAAAATCTTCTCTACTTTACGAATGCTCTCTTAATTATGTCCGATAATGGTCTTGTGCCAGCTAGTTACACTCCTGACCTAGAAGACTTAAGTAGAAGAATAAATGAAAATCACTCTATGTTTAAAGAAGTCTTTGGAGATCGTCAGAGTCGTGAGGATAACTTCATCAGCTTAAGTGATTATTTAAGAAAGAATGAAGAATTAAGTATTGAGGTTAGGCAGGTTACTTCTGATATTGAAAACCTCTTAGGACTCAATTACTGATTGGTCATCTTCTTCCATACAGAGATAGATTTTTTCTTTCGCTACATTTGCATTAAGAAGTACTTCTCTTATCGTAGATAAAATCCAAAGTCTCATTGGTCTATTGTATCGAATTTTTCCATCAAATGATTTAATCAACTCACTTGAAAGTAGTTCACTACTAGGATAATTCTTTTTAACTTGGTGAAAGACATCTTTTGTAAACCGAACAACTCCCACTGAAATATACTCTAGTTTATCAACAGGTAGAGCATTAAAAAGCTGTTCTATAAGGTCGGTATACTTCTCTTTGAAATCTTCATCATAAACAACAGGATCAAAGTGAATTCCTATTGGATGTCCGGCGTCTGCTAGTTTCTTAATAGCATTTAGTCTTGCTTTAAGAGAAGGTGTTTGAAGATCGTTCTTTTTTATCTTGTCTGCTGGAGATAGAGAGAAGGTTGTAATAATATTCTTTTTTGGAGTGAGCTCAAGCAGTGCTTTTATATTGGCCGACTTAGTTCTTAACTCTAGCTTGGCCTCTGGTAGTCTTGAAAATAGCTCGTGATAAATTTCAAGCTCTCCAGTTATATGAGTGAGGGCCAGTGAGTCTGAGAATTCTCCAGCATGAAACCAGGGTGTTAGTCCTTTCTTAGAGCACTCTTGTGTTACTTTCTCTATTTCATTACATATATCTCTGTGGTTAAGAAATAGAACAATGTCCGGAGAGTTAAAATAGCCCTGAAGATAGCAATAATTACATTCATAGATACAGTTGTAAGCATGGATGAAGTAGTAGTGAGGTTCTCCAGAAAGTCCATAGGCATCAGGAGCTTCTTTGACGAGTTGTCCTTTCTTTTCCCCTAGAAATAAATTTAGGCTCTCATTTTTTTGAAGATAGGGCTTTTTTACTCTATTGAAGATATCTTCGATCTTATCAATAGTTAATACTTTTGCCTTAGGGAATCTGTTGATAATAGAGATGGCCCTGGCATTTGTTTCATATGATTTTTCGACAAATATCTTATCAAACATCTACATTTCCTCTCATTAGAGATTTGTAGCTTTGATAGTCTAAGTTTGTAAGTGCTCTGGCAATTTTCTTTAGCTCAACTTCATTTTGAATAGTTGCGCTAATTTTAAATTGATCTGCCTCAAGATTTTTTGAAAGTGTTGTCTTTATTCTCGCCTCATGCAAAGGGGAGAGGACCGTAGCTAACTGCGCCTGAAGCTTAGAGTTAAAAGGAGTTAGAAGTTCTCTAAGTTTTTCAAGAAGTACGCTAGTTCTCTGCTTTGGTAAAAGATCGAGAGAGAGAACTTTATCTAATTCAACCAACTTTAAAATACTTTTTTCTGAATCATACTTTGTTAAAAGTTGAGTCAGTAGAGTTGAATAGCTTCTATACTGCGAAATTGTGAAGTAGAGATCTTTATAGTCTTCAACTAGATACTTTGTTTCTACAATAGGATGATCAATAAGACTTAAATACTTTTTATAAAGCTTATCGCTGTAGTACTCCGCTTTATCCTTAACAACTTCACAAATCGATTCTGAAGACTCTTGTTTGTAGGGTTCATCAGATATTAGTTTAAAGGATCTAAAGTCTACGGAAAAGTTACTTGAGCTCTTGGCTATTGCCCATAGCTCTCTATCAACGATATTAGCAAACGGAGATAGCTTTATTGCCTTATCTCTATCTAGAGCGCGACTAGAGCTTGTGATGCAATCTAGTTTCGTATTTGCAGTAGAAGAGAAGGACTTAAACTCGACGACATCATTTAAGATGGCGTAACAGGTTCTAATCTCCACAATACTATCTAGTTCTGACTGTTCATCTAAAGCACCAGCGATCCCAAAGTTTAGGACAACTCTAATATCTTCAAATTTAGAAAGTGCCGCAGTAGTACTCTCTAGAGCATTGAAGATTCCTTCGCCACAGATAAGTAAGTAAGAGTCTTCATTCTTGTATATAGGAAAGTTCTTAGACTCTAAAGACTTATAGTTTGCTTGCTTTAAGAATGTCTGAGCTTCTGCTCTGTGAGCAAAGACAAGTAAACGCATTTTATACCTTGATTTTGATTAAGGGCGACTTTATAGTGGGCCTTGTATTTTGTCTAGCAAATGAGTAATGCTTTTAGAGGTAGGAATCGGTCTATGTCACGTATTTTAAAGAGCTTAGGTGGTCTCCCAATTGGTTTTGGCGGAGCTTCAATTAGTGGAGAGGGAGCTGGCTATGGATTTGGAGATATTTCTGAGGATGAGGCGTGTCGTCTGCTGAGGTATACATTTGATAGAGGTATTCGACTTTTTGATACGGCACCTATTTATGGCTTCGGTGAGTCTGAGATCAGAATAGGAAAAGCTTTTAAAGATATTAGAGAGAAGGTCTATATCGTCTCAAAGTCTGGCGTTTCTTGGCATGACTCTAAGAGAGTTAATATGACCAATGAGCCAAAAGAAACTCAGAAGATGTTAGAAGACTCACTTAGGAGACTAGACTCAGACTATATTGACCATTATATGATTCACTGGCCTGACTCTAGAGTGGATATTAGGAAGACGATGGAAGTTCTTTCTAAGGCTAAATTACAAGGAAAAATAAAATCAATTGGTCTTTGTAATACATACCTTGATGACTTCAACAAAGCTTCAGAAGTTGATAAAATTTCTTCTCTACAATCTGAGCTCAATATCTTTTCACGACATGCTGTGGATTCTCTTCTTCCTATTGCTAAAGAGAATGATTTAAGTTTTATGAGTTGGGGAACTTTAGATAAGGGTATTCTAACTGGTAGAGTGAACGCGAAAAGAAAATTTGATAAGAGTGATTGTAGATCTTGGGCCCCATGGTGGAAGAGCATGGATAAAGAAGATAGGTATAGAAAAATGGAGATTATTAATAAAGTTATTTCTAAATTTAATCTATCTCCAATTTCATTAGCGCTTGGGTTTAATCTTTCCCATGAAAATGTTGATATGGTTCTTTGTGGTGGAAGAAGTGAAAAGCAGTGGGACGGATTGATTGATTCTTTATCTAATCTACCAACACCTGAACAATTAGAAGAAGTGCTAAAGTCAATTGATGAAAATTAGTGTTATAATTCCTACTTTTAATAGAGAAGACCTTTTAAAGAGATCAGTTTCTTCTGTTCTCAATCAAACTCATGCTGAACTCGAGCTCATCATTGTAGACGATGGCTCCACAGATAATTCAAGACAGGTTGCTAAAGACTTCTTAAGTGACTCAAGAGTGAGATACGTCTATCAAGAAAATTCAGGAGTCAGTAGTGCAAGAAACCTAGGCGTTTCTGTCTCTAGTTTTGAATGGGTTAGTTTCTTAGATTCTGATGATGAATGGCTAGAGAATAAACTTCAAAAACAAGTTGAACTACATACTAAGAAACCAGACTTACTCTTTATCCATACAGAAGAAAACTGGATTCGAAATGGAAAGAAGGTCAATAAGCCAAAGCAGTATAAAAAGCATGGAGGATATATCTTTTCTAAATGCTTATCTCTGTGTGCAATTGCTCCATCTGCAGTTTTAATGCATAAGAGTCTATTTAATGAAATGTATGGCTTTTCTACAGACTACACTGTCTGTGAAGACTTTGAACTATGGCTTAAAGTCACATCTAAGTATGAGGTTGGTCTTGTGGATGAGCCCCTCGTCAATAAGTATGGTGGCCATGAAGATCAATTGAGTACAAAGTTCTTCGCTATGGATTTATATAGAGTAAGAGCTCTTTTTCATATATTAAATATAAGAAATCTATCTTTAGAAGAGCAAACGCAAGTAAAAGAAGTTGCCCTAAAAAAGTGTGACATTCTTTTAAAAGGTTATGAAAAGCACAGTAATTTTAAAGATTACGACGAAGTAAAGAGCTTACAGTTTCGACTTAGATCTTAGGTACCCGTCTTTCTTATAGTTCTCACCATTTCTAAGAAAGAGTATTCCTCTTACTTCATCATTATAGAATTGATCTTTAGTATTTATAACAATAAATCTATTATTTGATATTCTTGCTGTGATTAAGTTTGGGTATTGCGGATTCTTTAAAAAGTTTAAAGGGATTCCATCTACCATAATAGCATCTTCACTTTTTCCAAGTACAAGATAGTCAATCTTAGAGGTTCCTTTGTAAGACTTGTTTTCAAGCTTAAAAAGATTCTCTATTTCAATTTGAAAATTAGGGCCTCGATTATTGTGTCCT
>NZ_JBFGYP010000159.1:0-5623 GCF_041587335.1 Halobacteriovorax sp. | reverse complement strand
GTGTCGACATTACTTCCGTATTGAGTGTCCATTATGGCCTGAGCACAAATATTTGTGGTGAATACTAAAAAGATTATACTTAAAAAGAGCTTACGCTTCATTGCCATTTCCTTATTTCAATACTTTATCATTTTACCACGAGCAAAAAATTGGGCCTATGGGAAAATCTCACCACATAGTAATTTTCTTTAATATCAGTGACTTAACATTGAATGAGGGGGATGGTATAATATTGCCTAACTGCAAAGAAAAGTTGACGTTTGACTCGCATCAGTAGAGTTTGGTACAAGGTATATTATGACATCAAAAACACACGAAATAGAACTATCACATTCAATGGCCCATTACCTTCTAACAATTCATAAACTGAAAGAGGGGAGAGGTTTCGCCAGAGTTACAGATATTGCAAAAGACCTTGGGTTAACTAAGGGAAGCGTATCGACTGCTCTGAATAACTTAAAGAAGAAAGGCTTTGTAGAAGAGGAAGAGGATTGTAAATTTCTGATTCTTACTGATAAAGGTCACGACGAAGTTCATAGAATTCTTTCCTCTAGAACTTTACTTTACTACTTCCTAAAAGATTTTGTTGGAGTTAGTGAAGAGACTGCCGACAGAGATGCATGTTTAATGGAACACTTAATGAGTTCTGAAACAAGTACTAAGTTTTTTGATTTTATGAAAAACCTAGCTTGTACATGCGAGACGATTGAAAAAGAAGGCGGAAAAGTTCCTGCAGGCTTTAACTTCAGATCATCATTAGACTTTTGTGAATTCGATAGTGCTGAGAAGTTTTTTGAAAGTCAGACTGGGGACTCTCATCTTAGTGAAAAAGAGTAGTCTACTCTTATCAATTCTTATCTTTTTAAATTCAAACAATACGCTTGGGCTTGAGCTTAGGCAGTATTGTTTTAATAGAAGTGTCTCGCTAGATCGAGTGAAGATATACCTCTCTCAAATTACTCTTGATAAGGATATTATTAATCTAAATAATAAAAAGCACTGTATTGATATTGGGGTAGATGAAAATAGAGTCGAGCTATTTCAAAAGTATCTCTCAATGAATTATGAATTTCGTGAAACTACAGAATCAAAGGTTAAAAGACGAGAGTGTCTCTTTGAAGTTGAAACAATCAAGAATTCGTTTAAAAAGTCTTCCAAAGTTAAACTTGGAAAAGTAATCCAGTTAAGAAACTCTCAACAAAATAGTGAAGGAAAATCTATTTCTAAAATTAGAGTCATGGAGAGAAAGCTTGCTAAATTAGTCGTTAATGAATCTTTAATTACTGTTTCTTGTAAAATTCGAGGACACTATACAGAAGTCGACATTAGACTTGCTGATCGTAAGAAAAGTCTAAGTACATCAATCCAACTCAGTAAAAGTCAACGAATTGATCTCGCAAATGTTGTTCAGGATTTATCCAATAAATCTTCTGAAGTCTCTATCTCAAATGGAGTGCAGTACTCTAAGACATCAGGGACTAAGAAGGATCAAGTCTTTTTAATTCTAAAATAAATTATTTGTTTTGTTTCATGTAACGCGGCAATCGTATATCATTAGCTAGTTAATAATTTTACGATGGCTATTGAATATGGAAGAGAAGAATTACTTTAGTGACCTAAAGAGTATGTTACTAGAATTGAGTAGCGAAAAGAAAAGAGGTCTCATATTAGGCAGTCTTACTCTTTTTTTCTTATTCTTTTCTTATCCAATGATTCGAAGTGCCGCAGAGGCTATCTTTCTCGACATATATGGAGCTAAAAAATCTCCTCATGTGTGGTTCTACTCAATAGTAGTACTAAGTCTTACTGTTACTTTCTTCAATAGGTTCCAGGCCAATAACTCTATTCATAGATTGTTCTGGGCAATAGGTGGAATAACGGCAGTTGTCTTTACTTCATCTTTGTATTCTTTAAACACTGGTGTAAATGCATTCGCCTACATTTTCTATATTTGGAAAGAAGTCTATATCGTATTAATGGTTCACACAGTCCTGGCCTTTATAAACTCAATTCTTAGTTATAAAGTTGCAAAGACTATTTATGGACCAATGGGTGCATTAGGTTCTATCGGAGGAATTTTAGGAGGAGTGATCACTTCTAGATTCTCTGCAGACTTAGGCGGAGCTGAAGGAATTACAATTATTGGAGCTTTCTTCGTTCTTGTGGCCTGCCTTTGTTTTCAGTACACAGGTAAGAAATTTGATCAGCTAGATAAAATAGACAATAGAAAAGATGAATCCCCACTTCATTCTATTTTAGAAGTTAAGAAGTACGTCTTCTTAATTGCCATAGTTATTATTCTTTCACAGTTTTGTATTAACCTTACAAACTTTAAATTTAACATTCTACTTGAGAGGTTTGTTCATACAAAAGCTGAGAAAGTCTCTTATCTGGGGAATTTGTATTCATCTATAAATGGAATTTCATTATTTATGCAGGTCTTAATTATTCCTCTGCTCTTTAATGTTGTTAAAAATAGAACGATTCACTTTTTTATTCCCATCTTCTTTTTTCTTGTTTCAGGGCTAAGCTTCTCATTTGGTTCAGGTTCTATCTTTCCAGTAATGCTTACTTTTGTGCTTTTTAAAGGAACAGACTACTCTTTATTCGCAGCAGCAAAAGAAATGTTATATTTTCCTCTTATCGCTAGACAGAAGTATGGGGCGAAGTATGTTGTTGATATGCTTGTATATAGGATGGCAAAAGGGGTTATTTCACTGATATTAGTATTTTATCAAAGCGAAACGTTTGTAGAATATTGCCTTGGGATTTGTCTAATTGCTTGGTTTTTTGTATTAATTCCTTTGTTTAGAATACAAGAGAAAGTTTTAAGTCAAAATAAGGAGTATTTATGAATCCAATATTAAATGAATATAAAACAGTTTTTGGAACTGTTCCATTTGAAGAAATTAAAAACGAGCATTTCTTACCGGCCCTAAATGAAGGGATTAAAGTTGGTAAAGAAAATATTGAGAAAATAAAAAATAATACAGACACACCAACATTTGAAAATACGATTCTTGCTCTAGAGAATTCTAGTGAAATTATTGATAAGTGTGCAGAAGTTTTCTTTAACCTTCTATCTGCAGAAACAAATGATGAAATGCAAGAGATAGCAAAAGAATTCTCTCCTAAGTTAACGGCCTACGGAAATGATGTAGGACTAGATTCTGATCTTTTCAAGAAAGTAAAATCAGTTTGGGACAATAAAGAATCAATGAGTTTAGATGCAGAAGATTTAAAGCTACTTGAAAAAAACTATAAGTCATTCGTTAGAAATGGTGCCTTATTAAATGAAGAAGATAAAGAGAAGCTAAGAGCAATCGATGAAGAATTAGCAACTAATGGTTTAAACTTTGGAGATAACAATCTTAAAGAAACGAATAAGTTTGTTATGGTTCTTGAGAGTAAAGATGACCTTAAAGGACTACCTGAAGGGGAAATTGAAGCAGCTTCAATTCTAGCAAAAGAAAAAGGTCATGAAGGGAAGTGGGCCGTAACATTAGATTACCCAAGCTTAATCCCATTTATGACTTACGCTGAAAGTAGAGAATTAAGAGAAAAGCTATATATGGCAAATGGTTCAAAGTCTTGTAAAGGTGATGAATTTGATAATAAAGAGATCATTAAAAAACTATCTCAATTACGTCATAAGAGAGCAAACCTTCTTGGTTATGAATCTCACGCTCACTTCACTTTAGAAGAGAGAATGGCCGCAAACCCAAGTACGGTAGTAAACTTTTTAGAAGACTTTCTAGCAAAAGCAAAAGATCAAGCTAAAGCGGAAATGGTAGATCTACAAGAGTATGCAACTAAGCATGGAGGACCATCTGATCTTCAAAATTGGGACTATGCATTTTGGGCAGAAAAACTAAAGAAAGATAAGTACAGTATTGATGATGAAATGCTAAAGCCATACTTCAAGCTTGAAAATGTTATTGATGGAGTATTCCAAGTAGCAACAAAGCTTTATGGACTTAATTTCAAAAAGAATGAAGAAATGCAAAAGTACCATAAAGATGTAATGACTTATGAGGTAACTGATGAGTCTGGTCGTCATATTGCTGCTTTCTATGCAGACTTTTTCCCAAGAGCAGGAAAGAGAAATGGTGCATGGATGACTGCTTATAGAGGTCAATCTAATGTAAATGGAGTAGAGAGAAGACCACATATCTCAATTGTATGTAACTTTACTAAACCAACTGAAACGAAACCTTCTCTTCTAACTTTCAATGAAGTTACTACTCTTTTCCATGAATTTGGTCATGCTCTTCATGGAATGTTAGCTGACACTAAGTATGAAAGTTTATCTGGAACAAATGTATTTTGGGACTTCGTAGAGCTTCCTTCTCAGATTCTAGAGAATTGGGCATATGAAAAAGAATGTCTAGACCTATTTGCTAAGCACTACGAAACAGGTGAAACAATTCCTACTGAGCTAATTGAAAAAATTAAGGCAAGTGCTACTTTTCATGAAGGAAGAGCAACTCTAAGACAGATCAGTTTCTGTTTACTAGATATGGCATGGCACAGTGGAGACACTAGTCTTGTAACAGATCCTGAGAAATTTGAAAAAGATGCAATGGCACCAGCAAATCTATTACCTTCAGTTGATGGAACAATGATGTCTACATCTTTTGGTCACATCTTTGCGGGTGGATATTCTTCAGGTTACTACTCTTATAAGTGGGCCGAAGTATTAGATGCAGATGCATTTGAGCACTTTAAAGAGAATGGTATTTTCAATAGAGAAATTGCGACGAAATTTAAAGACAATATTCTCTCTAAAGGTGGAACAGAACATCCAATGGAACTTTATAAAAAGTTCAGAGGTGCTGAACCAACTCCAGATGCACTTCTAAGAAGAGGTGGATTAATTTAATTAAATTAAACAATTCGTGCACTCGCTCTTAGGGCGAGTGCATTTTTAGAAAATTTACTTCCACGCAGAATCTCTACGATACTTTTCTAACTCTCTATTATTTTTCATTTTTAAATTCTTAGATTTTGGCAAATACTCTAATAGTGATAATGTATTAAACACTCCTGAAGCCGTTTTGTTTAAGTAATCGATACCTCTTTCTCCTCCAAAGCCTTGTCTGTAGAAATATAAGAACTTCGAGCTAATACTGGATTCTCTTACCTTGTTCGTGTTGGTAACTAGTCTAAAGTCAAAGAAGCAAGTTACATAAAACCCATCTCTATCTCTATTTCTTTGCATTATTCTTTTTTGAAAGGCCTTTCTGACTGTCTGGGCAACTAAGACTTTTAAATAGTTTATGCCTTCAAAATGAGAGATATCTTCTAGGTAATGGCCTTTACTATTGAAGTAGATTTTAGCTTTAACAGTTCCTGTGAGTTTAGAAGATTTAAAAACACTAGGGTAGGTGAGCCTCTCTTCAATTCGCTCAAATACTTCATATACTCTAGAGTTCTTAGAAGCATCTGCGTGCTTAAAGGCTGCTCCAAGGACGGTGTCTTTTGATGGTTTATATCCAAGCATCTCAAATTTTATATTGTTTCTTTTTCTTTTTTTATTTTTATTTTTATTTTTAGTTTTCGACTTCTTCTCTCTTGGAGTGAAGCTTAACTTGATTTTTTTTATTTTAAGGTCCTTAGTCTC
>NZ_JBFGYP010000158.1:0-5754 GCF_041587335.1 Halobacteriovorax sp. | reverse complement strand
ATACCCAACTTTCGCTGGAGATTTTGCTACAGCTTTTCTAACAGGAGTTAAAAACTCTGCTTCATCTGGTTTACCAACTGTTCTTCTTGTTACAGTAGTACTCGATGGAGCTTTAGTCGTCTCAGGCGCAGCTTCTTTTTTGTTTAAAAGACCACCACCCCAACTCTTAGGTTTACTTTCGCCTGAAGTATCTTCAGCTTTAGGCTCACTACTAAATTTCGAAGCTGGCTTTCTAGGTACTCCACTAGGAGCTCCAGCGGCCTGAGCTGCGCGAAGTCTTTCTTGGATATTTCGAGATGAGCTTCCTGCAGGTCTTGGACCTTTAGGGCTTGAAAATAATGGTCCATCCGCAGGAGCACTTGATGCCTGTGATTGAATATTATCTCTTTTTGCTTGTTTTGCGCGATTGCGCTCAATTGCTTTTCTTAAACGATCACTCGATGGATCGCCACCTGCAGCTGGTGCACTCTGAGCTCCCCTTTGATGGGAGTCGAACGAAAATTCCAATTTAAACATCCTGTTTAAAGTTTAGTATTCACAAAATAATCCTAATTTTGTGACAACATCCTGTTATTACTATTCTAATTGAAGAGAGCATTCTGCTCAAGGGTTATTATTAAGAATTTCCTCTATCGATAGCCAAAAGCCTCTTACAGCGGCTATTTCTTGTAGAAAAATAACTAACCTTTGCTGCTCCAGAGTCAATTCCGCTGGATCAAACTCAAAGTTAAATTCACCCTTTTCAAATATATCTTTAAAATTTAAAAAATTATCATCATTTAGTTTGGTAGGTTTAATTTCAAAACTCTTATCCGAAGTTGAGTACTCAGAAATTGAAAAAAGTCTTCGAAGTAATCCCTCGCACTTTAAGAATTTTAATGAAGCAATACCTCTATCACCAATTGGGCCTAATCTCATAAATTGTTGATCACGTTCAACAGATTGTGCCTTAAAGTAAACCTTCATTCCGTTATCATTATTCTCAAGCCACCAGCTAAAACCAGGGTCACTCAAGTTACAAACCATCTCTTCTTGAATTGGAAATCTTTTATTAATGATATACTCGGCAATCATCTCCGATTGCTCTATAGAAGCTGTTTCAAAGTAGTGAATACCTGACAACTCATCTCGGTCTCTAATTTTAAGCTTCTTCCAGCTACCATTTTCATCATTCATAACTCCATGAACAGAGTCATTAATATTATGACAAAGAACTCCTCTTACACAAAAAGTTGAGACTCCAGCATCAATCTTAAAGATGATTCCAGGACTTTGAGGAAATGGAGAATCATCTAGCTCTTCTTCCACTTCTTCATATATTTCTTGTGCTTCAAAGTTAATGTCGATTTCTTGAGGTAGTTTTACATCAAAAAATGCCTCATCATCACTTTCTAAGTCTTCAGTATCTGCAACTGATAATACTTCAGCTTCAACTATTTCATCTTCGATGACTTTTACTTCAACGATCTCAGACTGCTCTTGAGCTTTATACTCTTCTTGAATTTCTTGTGGATTTATTTCAGTGTTCGATTCGGGTAAATCTTTACCATCATTGATAAGGAATCCCTCTTCTCTTGAAAATTGAAAATTTTCATCAAAAAGTGATGGCTGACCAAAGTCTTCCGAGCCTTTTAAAGCTTCACTTAAGGCCATTGTTTCTTTTGCTAAAAAATCAATATCTATATTAGGCGAATCCATTCGACCCCTTTTTCATCCATGAAAAAAAGTAAACACATTAAAATTGTGAACTAAACGAATTAAAAAGACAAGCTTTTACCATAAAGCTTTTAGAACTGTCAGAATCACCACAACAATTAGCGGTGAAAAATCAAAAGGGAGATCATTAGGTAAATACCTTCTAATTGGCGCGCATGTGTAATTAGCAAGCTTATGGACTCTCTTTACCCAGATATTTCTTCTGTACTGAGGTAAGTACGACAGAATCACATCTACAAAGAGTAACAAAATATATAATTCAATAAGTGTTCTAATTAGACCCACAATTTTCTCCTACTAAAAATATATATCTTTTCTTGTAAATTTCAAGTCGCAATACGTTTAAGAAACATTTTCTTTTCTAATAATGTTGTACAAATACATGCGCCAAAATAAAAGAAAATCGTACTAAAATAAATCCAAATAATTCCAACGATAAGTGTATAGTAATCACCGTAGTTTTTAATTAAGTTATCCCTGATGTAAATAAAATATATCCAAAATAAATTCTTCCCAGCAATAATCAAAAAACTAAATATTAGAGAGGCAATAAATGATTGCTTCAAAGAAAGCTTCCACGAGAAGAACCATCTGTATAAGAATGCAAAAAATGCAGTAAAAATAACTCCATGAAACAAGTTTGATTTTATAATGTATGAAATTCCATAATTATAAGAAGAGAAGTATTCACTCACCTTTAATAGACTAGGAATATTTTTGGCAATAAAGTTTACAATAATGTTACTCGTAAAAAACTGACCTGAGTAATAAAATATCGTAGGTAAGAAAAAGAAGAGTGTTAATGAAAAGATAGTTACACCAATAACGAATATCCCCTTCAAGTGTTTAATTAATTTTAAATAACTTTTATCTTCTGTAATTAAATATAGTCCATTCCAAATAGAATTAAAAAATGAAAGTGATGAAACGAGTAAGATACCAAAATTAATTATGGTAAATTCACCTCTAGCAAAGAGAGGTCCTTTAACAATTTCTTGAATTTGTGAAAGGATTTCTGGAGCTACGTCTGGAAAAAAGCTTTCTACCAAATTAAAGATTTGAAGCTGAGTAGAATTAATGTCCCCGATAAAGAAACCAACAACTCTAATTAATAATAAAAAGAAAGGAACAACTGTTAATAAGATATAGAATGTGGATGATGATGCTAGAGTCGTTCCTCTTTTTTGTTGAAATAAGAGGAATGACTTTTTAAATAGATTATAAGTTTCTTTAATCATAGATAAACTATTCTACTTAAAAAATATCATTTGTGAGGAAAACTTAAGAGCCCTCCCAGATCCAGCTAAAAATCTGGGAGGGTAATGTTACAAAGACCTGGAGAATGTCAATGGATATGTAAGTCTTTGTAAATCAACATAACTCTTTATTATCAAATACTTAGACACGTATATTTGTGTTCTATATAATATTGATAAATCACTTTCGACTTTTTTGCAAAAGAATTAATAGCTAATTTGGTAAATGTTTATCACTTTGATGAAGCGTCGCGCATCAGGAATGTAATTCTAGGATGTTGAGAAAGTAGAGCTTTTCAGTTGTCTAATTTTGAGGTAGTGAATTCTTTTTATTTACTAGGTCACAGGCTATTTCATACTCTAATTTACAACTCATTCTTAAGTATTTACTAGCGGCCTCTGGGCTCTTCTCTTCTAGGTATAAATTATGGGTTACAAAGCAAGCTGCTCCATTCTCCTCATTCTCACAAAACCATGTATAAAGCTCTAGTTCATACCGAGTGTAAAGAACCGTGGTCATGAAAATGATAAAAATTCCTGTGGCCATTTTATAGTGATATTTCATAAATCCTCAAAAGAACGATAATTGATCGCCACAAATAATATCATCAAAACTCTTCTCAAAAATTCCTAACACGGAATCAGCTAAGGGCTTTATCTGTTTTTCAATATAGTGCTCATAATCGATGTTAGAATACTCTAATTCCGTAGGATATGGACCAGAGCTAGTCATAATATATTCAATACTCTTCATCCCCGACTGTCCAACCTTATCTTCTAAAATTTTTGCGGCCCTCACATGAGGAGGGATAGTTTTGGTGTACTCGGAAATCGATTTTGTTAGCCTTTTTCTATAAACAAGTAAATTATCAAATTCACCATTTTTAAGTCTATCAACGTAACCTTTTATGAAGTTCTCATAGTCCTCATTGTGAAAAATTTTTTCAAAAAGAGTGTATTGAAAATTCTTAGCAAGCTTCGTCCAATCAGATCTAACAAACTCCATTCCTGAAAAGTATAATTTGTCCTCACCTTCAGATTGAAGTAATCCAACGTACCTTTTCTTCGCTCCGCCTTCCCCGCCTCTGGCACTTGGAAGAAATAGCTTTTTAAATACCTTTTCAAATTCCATCTCTAGATGTGACTCTACACCAAACTTCACTTCTAACTTCTTCGTTAAAAATTCATTTGCTCTTCTTACTAACTCTGCTGAACGCTCTTTTATTTTATAAATATCTTCTTGTTTCAATTTAACGAATACTGAATCTGTGTCACCGTAAAGGACTTCATAGCCAAGCCCCTTAAAAAACTCAATGGATTCCAATAGTATCCACTGCCCAGTGCCTGTAATAGCAGTTGGAAGATCAGCATGATAAAAACGGCATCCAGGAGATCCCATGACGCCATAAAAAGAGTTCATTAAAATCTTTATTGCCATAGAAAGGTGAGAATCATTAATAGACTTCGCCTGAATTCTTTTTTCAAATAATTCAGTTATAAACTCAGGTAGAATATTTTCACTTCTAGAGAACTCATGACCTGTAGGTGTTCTTAGAGTATTTACATCACTCATAATTCTAGAATAAGGATCTATCTTAAAAGTTTTAATAATTGATGGGTAGAGACTTCTAAAATCTAGAACAATGACATTTTCATAGAGACCGGCCTTAGGCTCCATGACATACCCACCTGCCGCATGTGCATCTCTTTGTATATCTAAGACATTGGGAGCAACGAAACCTTTTCTATGAATGTGAGGTAAAAGGAAATGATCAAATGCACCTGTCGAAATTCCAACGCGATCAAGTTGAAGGCCTGAGATTCTAGACCTTGTTACGCTTAAGTCAATTAGTTCAGTCTTATTGTAAATATCACTAACAAGGGTACAGTCTAGTAAATTATACGTTGCCAATGACTCCTTATCTTCTTTGAATCTTCTTTCAATCTCTTCTACTTTACTAGAGCCAGTTGAACTAATATCTTTATTAGTCCCTAATAGTTCAGATGCTACAGTATCCAGTTTAAAGTTTTCAAAATTATAAAAAGATCCTCTTAATGTAGGAGGACCATCGAGGACTACTCGACCTGGTATTGAACAAGTATAAGTTCCACTCCTTCTTTGATGGATTTTTATTTTTTCTCCATCTCTACTAAAGTTAAAAGGAATTCCGTATTGAGTGAACTTCCTCTCTAAGAAATCAAGGTCAAAACCAATAACGTGCCATCCTATAATAATATCAGGGTCAAGCTGTAACACATTCTCCTTAAAAGCAATCAATACTTCTTTCTCACCTTTATAATATGTAAGTTCATCATTAACTTCTTTATTTTCTTCAGCGACCATAAAGACTTTCTTAAACTCTTTACCTTCTCCTAGTTGGTAATGAACACCAATGGAGTAAAGATCAAAGCCAAAGCTAGTCTCAATATCAAACGATAAAACTTTGAATTTTTCTTTATAGGTAGTTTTTTTGACTTGGGGATTAGTAAAAATCTTTAATTTTCCCCTATCATGACTTACACCTTGAATTTCCATATCTCCATTAATGAATCTCTCCATTAAGAAGCGCTCGTTAGGTCTTACATCAGACTCATAAGTCCTAATACCATTTTCAGTTAAAAAGTCTCTAGCTGCATACAGGTCAGACTGTTTAGAAAAGTAGAGTGCATCCACGGGTTGCTTAGAAAAACTCTTAAGGCCTATACTCTTTCTCTCTAAGAGTTTAGGTATCTTTAATGACTGATTCTTAGATTCAATAAAAAATACAGGGCGGAAGTTCGT
>NZ_JBFGYP010000157.1:0-5909 GCF_041587335.1 Halobacteriovorax sp. | reverse complement strand
GGAAGAGTAAATAAAGCTGACTTCATGAATTACTTAGAGAATAGAGGATCAGCTCCAGCGGCAAAAGCGGCACCAGCTCCTGCAGCGAAAGCTCCAAGTGCACCAGCAAAATCTTCTGTTCCAGCATTTTCTTCTTCTGATAGAGTTGAAATTGTTCCAATGGATAATATGAGAAAAGCAATTGCTAAGAATATGATTGCTTCAAAAATGACTTCTCCACATGTTAACTCAATTGATGAAACTGACATGACAAATATCTTTAAGTTCAGAGAAGGATTTAAGAATGAGTTTAAAAAGCAAGAGGGATTTTCTCTTACTTATACTCACTTCATTCTTTATGCACTTGTTCAAGCTCTTAAAGAGTTCCCTGTTGTTAACGCATCAATCGATGGTGACAACATTGTTTACAAGAAAGACGTTAACCTAGGTTGTGCAGTCGCTGTTCCAGGTAACGGACTTGTTGTTCCAGTAATTAAAGGTGCAGATAACCTTAATATTAGAGGGATAGCTAGAAAGTTAGACGAGTTAGTTCAAAAGGCAAGAGCTAAGAAACTGACTATGGATGATATGAGTGGTGGAACTTATACATTTACTAATAATGGTTCTTTTGGAATTCTAGCGGCAACGCCAGTTATCCTTCAACCACAATTAGCAATCTTCTGTGTAGGGACTATGAAGAAGCGTCCAATAGTTACTGAAGACGATGCAATTGCAATCCGTCAGATGATGTACGCAACTCATACATATGACCATAGATTAATTGATGGTGAAGTTGGTTCTAAGTTCTTAAGACATGTAATCAATACGCTTGAGACTACTGATTGGGCACAATTATTCTAATTAGGTTTTTAAATTTATTATATGAAAGGGCCCTCGTTTGAGGGCCTTTTTTTGGTTTAAATCTAATCTTAAATGACATTTATTTTTTGAAAGAAAGCTTTCATTCTATTGAGTGTGTAAGGTAGAATTATTTAGAGTGAGGAGTTATGGAGATGAAAAGCTTTTATATAAAGAAGTTCTCAGGTTTTGTTGAAGAGTTTGATAAAAAGAAATTAAAGGACTCTCTAATCCTTACAGGTGTCTCTAAGAAGATAGCATCAGAAGTTATTCAAGAACTCATTCCAAAAATAAAGCCAGGGATGAGTACTACTAGAGTACATAATCTTGCTTTTCAAAGTCTTCAAAAGAAATCAAAAATACACGCAGCTAATTATAGGATCAAAAGGTCTATTCTAGAGCTTGGTCCATCAGGATATCCTTTTGAAATACTTTGTAGTGAATTATTTAAGGCGAAAGGCTTTGAAACAGAAGTAGGGGTCATTATTAAGGGAGAATTTGTAAGTCATGAAGTTGATGTCGTTGCAATAAGGCCCGGCCGTACCATAATGGCAGAGTGTAAGTTCCATAACTTTAAGAAACACAAGAATGATATTAAAACAGCTCTTTATATTTACGCTAGGTCACTAGATATTAAAAATAATACAAAGTCTCGAGACTTTGATCAGTATGCAATCTGCACAAATACTCACTTCTCTACAGATGCTATTACTTATGCAAATGGTGTAGGTATGAAGCTTTTATCTCTTAATAAAGATCCAGAGTATTCAATGATCGGAAATATTATAAGATACAAGCTCTATCCAATTACTTGTCTTAGAACTATTAAAAAGAAACTAATACCAATTCTCTTAGAGAGAAAGATTGTGGTCATTAGTCATCTTGAAGAGAATATAAATGTACTTGAAGAACTTAACTATGATGAACATGATAAATTTTTAGTTCTTAAAGAAATTCAACAATTGAGGAATTAATGAAAGTATCTTTTTTAGGAGCAACAGAAACTGTCACAGGATCAAAGTATCTGGTAGAGACAGGTTCAAGAAAATTTCTGGTTGATTGTGGTTTATATCAGGGGCAAAAAGATGAAGAGTTAATGAATAGAGAACCTTTGCCAATTGATGCCTGTGAGATAGATGCTATCTTTCTTACACATGGTCATCTTGATCACTGTGGTTTAATTCCAAAACTTATAAAAGATGGCTTCAATGGGAAAATTTTTGCTACAGAAGCAACAATTGAAATAGCAGAAATTATATTACTTGATAGTGCAAGGATTCAAGAGTCTGATGCCACTAAGTATACATCTAAAAATAATCCACTCTCTATTCCTCTATATTCTTTAGAGGATGCTCAAGATTCTTTTTCTTTATTTCATAAGGTTGAGTTGAATAAAGCTTTTATGATTGATGATCTTGAAATAACTTATAAGAATGCAGGTCATATACTAGGGGCCTCAAGTATTTATTTAAAAGGAAAGAAGACAATTCTCTTCTCTGGAGATCTCGGTCGTTATAAAGATCCTATTATGTCTCCTCCAAGTGACATATGTGAAGCGGACTATATTGTAATGGAGTCTACTTATGGAAGCCGAAACCATAGTTCAATGAATCCTGTCATGGAGCTTGAAAAAATACTTGAAGATGTTGTTAAGAATAATAGAGTTCTCTTAGTACCAAGCTTTGCTGTAGCTAGAGCACAATTGTTTGTTCATTATCTAAGTCAAATCTTTGCAAAGAGAGAAGATTTAAAAATTCCATCTTTTGTAAGTAGTCCTATGACAAATGCTGTAACCGAAATCTATAAGAAATTTTCTTCTGAGACAAAGCTTTCTGAAGAGGAGTTTATAAATTCTATGAGCGGTGTAAGGTTCTTAGAATTCTCTAAAGACTACTCTAAATTAAATAAGAAGAAAGGTCCTCTTATCATCGTCGCAGCAAGTGGAATGATTAGTGGGGGGAGAATCTTAAAGTACCTTGATCACTTTGGTAAGCACTCTAATAATATTGTTCTACTCATTGGCTATCAAGCTGAAGGGACTATTGGTCGTGATCTTGAAAATGATATTAGAGAAGTCTCACTGCTAGGTCACACGATGACTATTAAGGCAGAGATTCAAAAGTTAGAAAATCTTTCGGCGCATGCTGGACAAGATGAACTAATGCAGTGGTTATCAACTAATAAAAACCCTAAGGCCCAAGTTATTCTCGTTCATGGTGAGGGTGAATCTCAAAATGACTTGAAATTAAAAATAGAGAGAGATTTAAGTTTGCAGGTGAGTTTATCTAAAGAGATAAGAGAAATTAATTTTTAGGTTTTAAAAAGAATATAGGCCCTCAAACGAGGGCCATTTTATTAGAAAAATAATGAGAATTTAAAGATTTCAAAAGTAAATACTGGATCTGAGTCAGTATTAAAAATATAGTCTACTCTTAATCCTGGTACGTAACTAATTTGTTCAGATAGAGAAAATCTCTTTGAAAAATTAACTGACATTAATGTGTCAGTATAGTCTGTAAATCCAGTATAACCCCAAGTTGCAACACCTAGTTTGGCAGATACTAGATAGGAAGAATTAATATTCTCTGATCCAAAGCTAAATGTAGGTCCAAGAAGTATTGTTAGTAAGTTAAAGTCTCCTATGATTGTTGATAGCTCTCCACCAAATTCGAATCCATTATTGAAGCTATAATTGTATCCAAGTCCAATATTGAGAGTTGCTTCGTAATTTTTAGTTCCTGAGTTGCTAAATTGAAGAGACGAGCTTGATGATCCAGTAACAATATGGTTAGTCGCTGCAAAAACTGAGCTTGTAGTAAGTAAGATTAATGTTGTGAGAATTAGTTTTTTCATTCTTTTCCTTATATTTATTAGTAATATTGACCTGAAGAGTAAGTTGCATCGTACATTCTTGCTATCCCGTGAACTTGAACGTTTCCTCTAAGACCTGCGAATCCATATACTTTACTATTTCCAAAGACCTGAGCATTTTCCCAAACTCCAGCTTCTTCAAAAACTTCTGCATTTTCAAATACTATCGCATTCCCCCAAACTCTTGCATTATCATAAACTTTTGCATTATCTCTAATTATGGCATTCCCTGTAATTTGAGCACTATTTAGAACTTGAGCATAGTCACAAATTTGAGTGCCTTTACCAATATATGTTCTCTCGCCAGCTCTTGCCGTACTTGCAACAAAGCCACCAGCTTCTCCGCCTGCATTGATATGATACGCTCCACTTTGACCATCACATGGCCCAGTTGTAGCTAGAATTGGAAATGAGATTAATAATAAGACTAAAGCTTTCATAAACATCCTTTTTTATAAACTTTTAAAAATTATAGGGAAGTAATAATTAAATGTAAATTTGATGTATTGAAAATATGAAGATACGATAATTGAAATTTGTTTTTTTGGAGTGTTATGAAGATCATTATTTTACTTTCTCTTATTTTTGTTACGTCTTGTGCTTCTAGAAAGAGAACTATCTTAGATTATGATTTTGAATTAGATAACACAGCAAAAAAGTCAATTACTCTTTGGTCCACAAATTACTATACTCCAATTTATCAAGTTCGAATGAGCGGTATTCCGCTTAAGGATTTAGGAGAGAATTCTCTAGTTAGTGGTGTGTATCCAGTATTACTAACAAAGAAAGAGTGGTGTTACTCTGCAATGGAAGGATCTGTTGCAATTAAGTTTCCGGGTGGAGATCAGAAAACATTTAATTATGCTGGAACGACAACTGACCAAGTCGATTGTAGTACATACTTTGGAGATGACTTCCCAGGAACAAATGCGGTTCGCTTTAGAGCTGCAAGAAGTAGATGGGGAGAAGGCGTAGAGAATTATTCACTTGTTCCTTATAGAACTATTGCTGTTGATCCTAATGTCATACCATTTGGAAGTGTTGTCTATATTCCTAAAGCAAAAGGAAAGAAGTTTATGTGGATTGGAAAAGAGTTCACTCATGATGGATTCTTCTTTGCTGGTGATAAGGGCGGAGCAATAAAAGGTTCACATATTGATGTCTTCACAGGAAACTCTAAGCATCATCCATTTAATTTTATTGGAAATCATAAGAGCAAAACATTTCAGGCATATTTAATTGAAGATGATGAAGTGAAAGAAGATCTTACGAGACTTCATAAGACCTTCTACTAGATATTATTGTATTTTGAATGAAGCTAAGACAGAGTCATCAGTTGAATCTACAAATCTAATTTCCCAGTATCCCATCATTTTCTTTAGAAGAATTTCCGAGATAAGGTAGCTTCCATCTTCTAGTTGAGTTGTAATTACTGGTCTAGTTCCATGTTCCATATTTGGCATGATCATCCATGGTAGAACTTTGATTAAATCATTTTCTAATGCTGTTTCAGATGTATCGTCAGCATCAAAGTATTTAACTACTAGTTCTGAAAAGTTTCTCTCTGCTCTAGAGTTTAGGTGAGGACCATTTGTCCAAGTATACTCAATACAAGTATTACTATCTTCTAAAAGAAGATCACAGTCAGCAAATGATTGCATTGAAAAAGTTAAAATAATTAGTGATAGTAAAGCTTTCATGTAAACTCCTATAGTGGCCAGCGTTCAAGCCAGCTAATTGATATTGTTCTTGATAAGGTTGTATTCTCTGTATCTCCAAGAAGAGTTTGATCAGTATATGAAACTGTAAAGGTTGAATCATTGATCATATAAGCTAGACCAAGTTCAAAGTCCCAGTACTCTTCTCTTGCAGAGTCTTGATTTGAATTGTTAACAGTAATCTCTTTATCTTCGAAGTGATGTCTCGTTACTCCATGAGATAATCTTATGGCCCCATTGTTTGGAGAGTAACCAATATTGTAACCTAGAGAATCTCCAAGGGAGCTTGAAATATCTTTTTGATTAATCGTCTCTGAAAATAAATATTTAAACTCACTAAAAATCTGCCAATCAATACTCTTATATATTTTTGTAAAGACTAGCCCAAGAGAACTTATATGTTGTCCCTTACCTGATACATCAGTCAAAAGGGATGTTTCAGTCTCATGATTTGATTTACCTGTAGGAAGGACATGTTTTAAG
>NZ_JBFGYP010000156.1:0-6138 GCF_041587335.1 Halobacteriovorax sp. | reverse complement strand
TCTGAGGCCTTAAATTATGGAATATCTGAGGCTTTAGGCGATTACTTTGTTTGTATGGATGCTGATAGTGTACTTAGTAAAAATATCCTTTTAGAAGCAATTCCATATTTTGAAGATGACCCAAACCTTGCGGCTGTTGCTGGTGCTGTTAAGGTTGGAAACTCAAAGAACATCCTTACTGCATTTCAAAATCTTGAATATATTATTGGTTTAAACTTTCATAAAAAAGCACAATCTTTCCTAAAAATGGTAACCATAGTTCCAGGACCAATTGGTGTGTTCAATAGAGAGAAAGTTTATAACCTTGGGGGCTATAGCTCTGACACTTTTGCTGAAGATAGTGATCTCTCTATGAGACTTCTTATGGAAGGATATAATATTAAGTACTGTGATAAGATCTCTGCTGTGACTGAAGCTCCAGATGATATAAATTCTTTGATTACTCAAAGGTATAGATGGTCACGAGGTATGGTTCAAGCAATTTTTAAAGGGATTGGTATTCTTAGAGGAAACTACAGTTTCCGAGGCCTGCTTGTTATTCTTTATATGTTCTTTGAAACTATAATGATTCCTCTCATAAATTTTTCTTTTATAGTTTTAACTCTTGAGTTCGCTCTCTTGTATAATATTACTGATTTGATGGGTCCATATTTTATTGGGTTAACATTATTAGATGTTGCACTTTGTTTTTATTCAATCATTACTGAGAGGAAAATAGGTTTCTTACTCATATTAAGTTTTCTAAATCGATTAACCTATGGGCTCTTACTGGAAGTCATTCGGTTCTTTTCGATTTTTGATGAATTATTAAAAGTCCCTATGAAATGGGGCGTATTAGTTAGAAAAGGATTAAATTAAATGGACTTGAAAAACTTTTTTAATATTCTATTACTTGCTATTTCTCTTACGACTATTCTCGTAACCCTTGTAAGTTATATCGTATTTAAACTTAGACTTGGGTCTGGAAAGAAGAGAGATTTAGTCGATCCTTTAGAAGGTGCCTTTTATAGACGTTTCTCTCCTTTAGTTAATGCAGAATATCTTAGAAAGAAAAGTTCTATAGCCAAGGGTACTGTTAGTAAAGTTTCTGTAAAAGTTAAGTTTGCTTCTTTATTTGTCTTTCTTCTTGTTGTTGTTTCTGGTTTGTTTTTATTTGAGGATTATTTCTCATATAGAAAAGAGATTTCTGAAAGAGTTCTTGCAGCTAATAACTTTAGAGAACTTGTAAAGAAAGGTTTTTTAAAATCTTATGAATATACTCCGGATAGTGGAACTATAGCTATTAAGAAAAGATTTTCATCTAATTCTCAAGATCAACTCACTTATCTTAGAGCTGGACTTAAGGATAAAAAGTTTTGTTTGATTTCAACAAATAGAGCACGCAGGTATTCTTCTAGTCAACATAAGACTTCAGTTGATCAGTGGAAGAGTTTTTTTAAAAGAAATGGGCTCAGTTATAAAGTTCTAAGATATATTAATCCATCAAAAGGTTGCTTAGTTATCTTTCCTCACGTTCATTCATTAAGTAGGGCCCAAGTTGCCAAGGTTGAGAACCTACAAGCACCTTCGATAATTACTGGTGGCTTTGGAGTTGTGGATGGATTAGGTGATGAAGTTGAGCAAACTCTTCTTCAAAAATATTTAGGAGTAGACATTCAAAAAGATACTTTATCTCTTCCAACTCTTGTCAGTTCCGAAAAAGATTATTTATGGGAAATTGATGGTGGAAGTTTTATCAATTGGAAGCCGATTGATATTAATTTTTCCTATTACTTATCAGATAAGGCTAACCTCATTTCTGCAGATTTTAATGGAAAAATTACGAAAGATAATGAAAAGGTACATAGCCGAATTAAAAGTAGTAAGAATGTTACTTGGACTTCTCTTGATCCTATTGAAAATATTTATTCTGATTTAGTCTTTTTAAATATTTTTGCTTCTTATGCTGAACTTCCAGTATTTAAAATTGAAAACTATAAAGGCACAAAAGTAGCTTTTAGTTTTATATACAGACAGAGCCAACAAGCTAATAATCTTGAAGAGGTAACTTCTTTATTTAAAGGATTAGGGTCGTCATGGACTTTATTTACTAATAATTATAATTATGTAGGTAAGGATATTAGAAAGAAACAAAATGATAAATATGAAGTTTCTATCCTAACTTCTCCTGATCACAACTTTGATAAGCTAGATAGTAGGGCTTCGTTTAATCTTCTTGAAAATATTCGCTTGAGACTTGAAGAGTTAAGTTACTCGGGAGTGATAGGTTTAACTAGTTTTGATAACTTTCTTAATGAAGTTACTTTAGATTCTGCTAACCAAAACCGACTGTCATACTTGTATGGAACAATTAGGGAGGTATCCTATTCTCCTGTGTTCTTAGAAGGTCTTAACTATTTATTAATTCCTAAAATGTTTAGAAACTCTCAGGAAATATTAAATGATAAATCTATCACTGATATTAATGATTTAGATAAAGTCTTTAAAGCTCGACTAGATGATATGGAGTTACTTGGTGGTCTTGCAGTTTTTGATTTATCCTCTGCTGAATTTGAAAACTACTTGTACCGAAACTCTATTGAAAAATTGATTAAAGATCTAAAAGGTAGGACTAGTAGTTTTTCAGAAATTGTAGAGTGGAAGAAAATGAAAGAGAATTTAAAGCTCTCAGCAGTAATGGTAAACGGAAAGACAAAGATATCAATTGAAAATATGTCAGAACGATCTATAAGTAATTTCAATATTCTGTTTCATGGTGAAAATGGGAGAGAAGAGTTTCTTATTGATAGGGTTAATGGAAAAGAGAATTTAGTTGTAGATCCTGCAGCTTATCGAGATCTGTAGCGTATTGTTCCCAATTCTTGTTGCTCAGGAGCTGGTTCTGTTATTTTGGACTCTATTTCTTCTTTTTTTAATGCACTGCTGCTGGCCGAAATACTATCTTCAATAATCATTTTTTGTTGTGGCTTGTTTGATAGAGCGGTCCAAATTCCCAAGTCTACTGTTTCTGAATAAGATTTAAGCTCATTTAACTCGTCTGTGAGTGAATTTTGCGCAAAAATATTTACACTTAATAAGAAAATTAGGATTGATCTCTTGCCTAGCATTGATTCCTCAGATAAAACTCAAAATCTGTTTAAATACTTATACTTATTATGACAAAAATGAGGGAATCTAGCAACAATGTCTGATCGAGATCTAAAATTAAGTAATTATGACTTCGAGCTTCCGGGTAAGCTTATTGCTGACCGACCAATAGAGGGAAGGCATAACTCTAAGCTCCTTGTATATAAAGTTGCTTCAAATGAAGTCATTCATGATCACTTTTATAATCTTCCTAGCTATTTGCCTGAAGAATCTCTACTTGTTGTGAACCAAAGCAAGGTGTTCCCTTGTCGTTTAATAGGGAAGAAGAAAACGGGCGGTAAATGTGAAATCTTCCTTTTGTCTACTCGACCAAATGAGAAAGGCCTAATCAAGGCACTAATAAAAACTAGCTCTAAGAAAAATATTGGAGATCAGTTCTTCTTTGAAGATGGATTAATTGCTGAAATCAAAGATATCGATGATGGAAACTTCTTTGTACAATTTAATAGAGAAGATTTACTGAGTTATTTAGAACAGAATGCAAAAATACCTATCCCACCATATATAAGAAATGGTGAAAGCGATGAGCTCGACAAGTCAGACTATCAAACAGTATTTGCTAAAGACGTGGGGAGTGTTGCTGCTCCTACTGCTGGGTTACACTTTACTGAAGAAGTTTTTCAGTCTTTAGAAAAGAGAAAAATCTCAAGGGCAGAAGTCACATTACATGTAGGTCTTGGGACATTTGCTCCTGTCAAAACGGACAACCTTAAAGATCATAAAATGCACTCTGAAAGCTACTATGTAGATTCAGAGAATAAAGAAAAAATATTAAACCATAAGAAAATATTTGCTGTTGGAACAACATCTCTAAGAGTGCTTGAGAGTTGTCACAATGGTGATGAATTTCAAATCACACCCAATGAAATGAAAGATACAGACATCTTTCTTCATCCAGGTGTTGAAGTAAAATCAATTAACGGTCTTGTTACAAATTTTCACCTTCCAAAGTCTACTTTACTCATGCTTGTAAGTTCACTAATTGGAAGAGAGAAGACGCTTGAACTTTACCAAGAGGCCATAGATAATCAGTACCGCTTTTTTTCTTATGGTGATTCAATGTTAATTTTGAGGGATGAATGAATACAATTTACGAAAATGTAGCATATGACGGAAAGGCGAGAGCAGGAGTTGTGAAAACTGCTCACGGTGACATAGAAACACCAATGTTCATGCCTGTGGGAACTAGAGCATCGGTTAAGTGTATGTGGCAACATGAACTTGAAGAAATTGGTGCCCAGATTATTTTAGGGAATACGTACCACTTGTACTTACGTCCAGGTCATGAACTCATTGAAAGAGTTGGTGGTGGTTTACATGGCTTTATGAATTGGCAAAAACCTATTCTAACAGATAGTGGGGGATATCAAGTATTCTCACTTTCATCTATGAATAAACTCTCAGAAGAAGGCGTACGCTTTCAATCACATATAGACGGCTCGTATCATATGATTTCCCCTGAGAAATCTATGGAGATTCAAAAAGCACTTGGTAGTGATATCGTGATGAATTTTGACGAATGTCCAGCTCTTCCCGCTACAAAAGATAGACTTAGAGAAAGTATGGAGCTTACACTAAGATGGGCAAAGCGTTGTAGAGATTTTCAATTGAAAGATCACCAAAATCTTTTTGGAATTATTCAAGGTGGTCTACATCTAGATCTTCGTACAGAGTGTATGGAAAGACTCACTGAAATGGACTTTGAAGGTTACGCTATTGGTGGTCTAAGCGTTGGTGAGAAAAATGAAGAGATGGTTCAATTCTGTTCAGATTTCGTTCACACAATGCCAAAAGATAAGCCTAGATATCTAATGGGGGTTGGAAAGCCTCTTGATATTCTAACGGGGATAAAAAATGGGTTGGACATGTTCGACTGTGTACTTCCAACGAGAAATGCTCGTAATGGTCAATTTTTAACTCATCATGGGCCTTTAAATATAAAGAAAGAGAGATTTAAAGAAGATAAGGGAGCACCAGATCCAGAATGCTCATGTAAGGTTTGTTCGACTTACTCTAGATCTTATATAAGGCATTTATATAATACAGGTGAGTATCTTGCTGGTCAGTTGATTAGTTACCATAACTTATACTTCTTTATAAATATGACGAAGCAGGCCAGAAAGCATATTATTGCAGGAACGTTTGACGAATATTATAAGAACTTTTATAACAACTACACTTCAAATCAATGGGTTTAACCCAAATAAATTAAGGAAACACAAATGTTAGATTTATTTTTTACTCCAGTATTCGCTCAGGACGCGGCAGCTGCTGCTGGTTCTCCAAATGCACTAAGCTCTTTCTTACCAATGATTGCTGTTTTTGGTATCTTCTATTTTCTAATGATCAGACCTCAAGCTAAGAAAGCTAAAGAAGAGCAAGCAATGCTTAGCCAACTTGGTAAAGGTGAAGAGATATATACAAAATCTGGACTTTTCGGGACTATAACTGGAATTACTGATAAAGTTATCACACTTGAAGTAGCAGAAGGTACTAAAGTAAAAGTACTTAGAAGCCATATCGGTGGAAAAGCATCTTCAATTTTTGAAAAGAAAGAAGATAAGAAAGAAACTAAGAAATAAGAGGTTTTTATGTTTGGAATCGGTGGAGCTGAATTACTCGTTATCTTTCTTTTTGCACTACTTTTTATTGGTCCAAAGAAGTTACCAGAGCTCGCAAAGGGCCTAGGTAAAGGTATTAGAGAATTTCAAAAAGCAAAAGATGATCTCTTTGATCAAGTAAGTGCTTCTACCGAAGACACTATAAAACCAGAAAATAAGAGCAGCGATGACGCACCTGTTGATGTCGTCGCTGAGTCTAAAGACACGAAAAAATCTTCAGATAACTCTGACGCCTAGCCACCAATCTAATTATTTTGGTGGTTTGCCACTTCAATCATTGCTTTTTTACAAAGTTATCCTCTATACTTTTAAGTGTTTAAAATCGTATGCTTAATTTTGGCGTTCTCGCCTACAAAATCCTATGAGGAGT
>NZ_JBFGYP010000155.1:0-6168 GCF_041587335.1 Halobacteriovorax sp. | reverse complement strand
TACGTTTATATAAAAGAGAAACTTAGGTATTGCTTTCCGCCTATTTTAAAAATGCTAAAATTAATTTTAGTGATAAAATATATTTAAATTTTATTAGGAGATAACATGAAAAACTTCATAGCAGCTTTCGCTTTTTTAATAAGTGCAACTACCCTTTCAGCAACACAAGATGATGTAACTCTTCCAGACACTGTAAACCTATCTGGTAAAGAATTAGTCTTAAACGGTCTTGGAACAAGAAAAGCGACATGGCTTGGAATAAAGGTATATGTTGGTGGACTTTATATGCAAAAGAAAAGCTCCGACTATAATACCTTTTTAGATGATAAAACTCCAAAGCAGATCATTATGAAATTTGTTAGAGATGTAGATGCCTCCGACTTGATTGATGGATGGAAAGGAGCTTTTAAAAACTCTGTTCCAAAAGATAAGCTTCCTTCACTTCAAGAAAGAATCAACACTTTCTATACTTACTTCAGCGATATAGAGAAGGGACAAACGATGGTCTTCACTTTTTTAAATGACGGAGTTGAGTCAACTATTAATAATAAGAAGCTTGAAAAGATTAAAGGTGCAGACTTCACAAAAGCGATGCTTTCAGTTTGGTTTGTAAATGCAACTGATGAAGGATTAAAGAAAGGACTACTCGGTCTTTAATTCATTATACTTCTTTGCCGTACCCCTAGCGAGCTCTACGGGGTACTTCTCACCATTAAGGATAAACTTTTCATCTATAGACTTACTTAAGTCAATATCAAGAACATCACTTAACCTTATGAGATACATCAAGATATCTGACATCTCATTTTCTACTTTCTTCTTTAGTTCTGGTGCTAGTGAACTACTCTGCTCTAAAGTTAGCCATTGAAAGATTTCGACTAATTCGGAAGATTCTACACTAAGGGCCATAGAAAGGTTCTTTGGATTGTGAAACTGCCCCCAATCTCTAGCTTTAGAGAAATCACTTAGTCTTTCTTGCCATAACGAAATATCAAGTACTTGTTCCTTCAACCTTCTCTCCATCTTAAGACCAACTAAGTTAATCCCATATTTAAAACTAAATTCATTGACTCTAATTCAGTTTAAACATAAATTTATATAAATAAAGTAAGTTATATAATTAACCTTAAGAGCCAACGCTCTTTTTTGTTAGCATACATCAAGAACAACCCCGGAGTAAATTATGGGTGAGAAAATGCACGTTACTATTGTAGATGACGTTCAAGACAACCTTTTAAGCTATAAAGAGCTACTAGAGAGTAATTTTGATTTAGAGTTAATTCAAAATCCTCTAGAACTAATAGGTTACCTAAACTCTAAAAAGACTGACCTAATAATTCTTGATCTTCATATGCCTAATATGAATGGTTTTGAGCTTTATGGAACATTTAAGGATACTCACCCAGAAATACCTGTAATATTTTTAACAGGTGATCCATCTGAAGATGTTGTTGTTCAGGGGATGGAGCTTGGTGCAGATGACTTTATTGTAAAGCCAGTTTCTCTTAATGAATTAGTGGCAAGAATTAAAAATAAAATTGTTACGAAAAAAGGAAGTAAGCCTGCTAATGAATCAATTAGCTTTGATGGATTTATACTTCACACTGAAGTTCAAATGGCGGAAATAGACGATAAAAAAATTCAACTTACTCCAATTGAATTTAAAATTATACATCTACTTGCTAAGAGCCCTAATAAGATCTTCTCTAGAGACTATATAACTAATCTATTATGGCCAAACGTACATGTTCAAAATCAAAATATAGACACGCATCTCTCTAACTTAAGAAAGAAGCTCAAACCTTTTTCTCAGTATATTAAGACGATCAAATCGCGCGGGTATATTCTTAGAATATAATTGGGTGTTAATTAAATCTCTTTAGATTCCCTATTGTGGCAGACTCACTAATCTGCTACATTTTTATATAATTGAAATTTTCAATAACAAATCTTTCACGGAGGAACGAATGAAAAAAATTATTCTAGGATTAGTAGCTGGTGGTTTAATTTCTGTATCTGCATCTGCAGCATCATACCAAGCTCAAGGTTGTGGACTAGGTTCTACTCTTTTTACTGATGGTTCAAACCTAATGCACCAAGTTCTTGGAGCAACTACAAATGGTCTTTCTGGTAACAATACTTTTGGTATGACTTCAGGAACTTCTAACTGTGAGTTAGACGGAATGGGTGGACAAGCAAATACTGTTTTCATCAAAGCAAACAAAGTAGCTCTTTCTAACGACATCGCTCGTGGACAAGGTGCAACTCTTGCTTCTCTTTCAAGAATGTACGGATGTACAAATCTTAAGGCAGTTGGATCAGCTCTTCAAAAGAACTACAAGACTATCTTCTCAGAAGCAAACACTGAAGCTTCTTCAATTGATATGAGTATCAGAAACGTAATTGAAACTAATAAAGCTTGTATTTAATTAGATCATAATTCAATATCACTGGAAGTGTTTATCTTCCAGTGATATCCTTTTTGCCATGAAAACGGCTTTAATCTTTATAATATTTTTTACATTTCACAGTACTTTTGCAAAATCTTCTATTGAAGATATTGCACTCTCTAAGAAGTGGTTAAACCTTCTTCACTATAAACCAAATATAATTTCTGGGTTTACAAGTGAAGCTGATGAACCAACATTTTTCTATCATCAAAGCGGTGCCACTAATCCTCTCTTAGAGCTACAAGAAAATATTAAGGCCTATAAAAAAGATAAGAAAGAATTTAATAAAAGCTCAATGAGACCCGAGTGTAGATTTCCTGCAAGAACAAGATTTCTCCTATCAGAAGGATTGATTACAAATCAAGATATTGGCGATACTTGTACTGAGTTTGAAAAATTTAGAAATAAAGTCGCAGCGAAATCAATTTCAATAGTATTTTCATCTTACTTTTTAGACACGCCGGCCTCAGCTTTCGGACATACATTTATGAGGCTTAATAAGAATATTAGAAATACAGTTCAAGAGGATCAAAACTTTGAGCTACTAGATTATGCGATTAATTACTCTGCAAACGTTACTACAAATAACGCGTTAATTTATTCAATTATGGGTTTTGCTGGAGGATTTAAGGGCGAGTTCGCGGCCATGCCCTACTTTTATAAAGTAAGAGAATATAATGATTATGAGTCACGAGATCTATGGAGCTATGATCTAAATCTCACTCAAAAGGAAGTTGATACTGTTGTCGCCCATATATGGGAGATGGGTCAAACTTACTTTAATTATTTTTATCTAACAGAGAATTGTTCATACCATATGCTAGGACTTTTAGATGTCGCCAATGACTCATGGAACTTATCAGATAAAAATCCTACTTTTGTTCTTCCTGTTGATACGATTAAAACAATTTCAAATACACCAGGGTTAGTTAGAAGAGTTGGCTATAGACCGTCTAAAATGCAAAAAGCGAAGATATCTGTCTCCAATCTAAAAGAAAGTGAAGTTTCTTTATTTGAAAATGTAATTAACTCGAAGTCTTCAACTTCTCTAGACAAGTTACCAAATAAGACGAAAGCTAAAATCCTTGATACTGCCATTGACTACCTAGACTATAAGCATAGTGAAGATATACTTCTAGAAAAGAAAGAGGCCATGAAGTGGAAACAGGAGCTTCTCATAAGTCGATCTGAGACAGGTATACAAAATAGTGAGATAGTCTACAAGCTCCCTGAAATAGAAAGACCTGAAAATGGTCACGGATCTAGGCGTTTTACATTAGGAGCTGGGGAAGACAAGCTACAAGGCTTCTATCAAACACTATCATACAGATTTGCTCTGCATGATTTCTATGATTCTGATGTTGGACAAAATCCACAGGCAACGATGGAGATGGTTAATATAAAATTAAAATATTTCTCAAATGATGAGATTAAAAACAAAGAAAAACAAGTTGCTATTGATCACCTAAGTCTTGTTAGAGTTATTTCTATTAGTCCTATCAAAAAATTCTTCTCAAATCTTTCGTGGAGATTTGATGCTCGTATGAAGTCAATCAAAGATGGAGGCTGTGAGTACTGTCTATCTCCAGGTTTTGAAATTGGTGGTGGAGCATCACTTATGGGTAAGTACTTTAAGAGTTATTTATTTCTTGCTTCAGAAGTAGACGTACACAAAGAACTTTCAAAAGAAGGATTTAGAATTGGTGTTGGCCCAGAATTAGAAATTATCTTCAACACTGAAAAGAAAATAAAGTTTGGCCTCATTGGAGACTATAAATGGAGATTTCCTTCTCACGTTAGTAGAACCTATAGATATGGATCAAGACTGAGGTATACATTCATTGATTCTATGGCACTTAGTTTAGAGCATCTAAGATCTGAGCGTAATAACCAATCAGAAGCTGCATTATCTTATTACTTCTAAAGACAGAATGGGAGTAGCTCACCTACTCTCTCTTTAAAAAAGTTTTGTACTTTAATTTTACTTGAAGACCTTGTTAATACTGACCAATAGAAATAAGAATCAGGAAAAAGTCTTCCAGGTTCTCTCCTACTAGAACCTTCAATCTGGACATCTAAGATTGAAATAGCACATCTGATATTCTCTTTAGGATCTAAAATATTAGAATTATCCACATCGCAATTAGAATAATAACTTGAATCACTTGTACTTAACTGAAATAGGCCCTCAGAATATTTTTTCATTGAACTTTCGTAGTACCTTTCATTTGGATTAAAGCTTGATTCAAAGTGAGAAACCGATGACATAAATAGTGCCCAAAACATCGTTCTTTGTGTCTTAGATAGAGAGTTAAAGTTTGAGCAGTTTATGCTTTGAAGGTCTTGCTCATTAATATCATTTTCAAGAAGACCAGTATTATATTCTAAGCTATCGTAAATAAACTGAGTCCATTCTCTACTCCATAGATTGCCATTATAATCACCGACAACCTGAAAAATTGTGGCCGAAATTAAATCTTGATCACTATCTTTAAGAGTTGATGATTCATCGGGAATTTCTAAATTACTTGAACAAGAAAAAAGAAAAAGAAAGGTGATCGAAAAAATAAATACTTTCATACCGACATCCTGTTAGTGTGAATTATTTCTCAATTAAATTGTATAACTGAAAAAAAAATCAAACACACCACAGAGCAACATAATATCTATTAAATAGGGTAAATCGATACATAAGCTACTGAGAATATGGAGTAAATATTTTTCTTATTTATTCTCACATCTAGTTTATAAGTCTTTAATCTCTTTAAGGAGTAGATCTACGGCCTTATTTTCAATCCCAATGACATTATGGGCTTCCTGTTTATTAAAGGTCTCAAGAATTGTCTTAATATTTAAGTTCGTTAACTCATCCTCAGAAATTACGAGTGAACCTAACTTATGATGAGCTTCCATAGCATTATGATACTGCTCATTTTTTTGAGCAATTTTTAATGGAATATATATACTTCTCTTTTTAAGGGCCATTAATTCACAAACAGTTCCTGCTCCCGCTCTTGAAATGATAATAGAAGATGCTTTCATTATATCTATTATTTCTTTTCCAATAAATGCGACTGGAACATATGATGAAGACTTAAACTTCTCAAATTCTTCAACGAACTTCTTTCCAACTTGGTGTATTACGTTATATTTCTCTTCTAAAAAAGATAGATCTTCTTTAATCAACTTATTTAGAAGTAGTGATCCATTTCCACCACCAGTTATAAAAAGTAAAGGCTTTGCTGGGTTTATAAGTTCTATACCTTTAAATGAATCTATCGAGAGAGATTCTTCAAAACATTCTCTACGAATAGGATATCCAGAGTAAATCGTTTTATTCTTTGGAAAGTATTTAATAGACTCTTCAAAACTCACAAAGACTTTATTTGCAAAAATTGAACAGATCTTATTAGCAAGACCCACTCTACTTGTTTGCTCATGAATAAATATTTTCTTACCTGTCAATTTTGCCGCCACAACAACAGGAACAGAAACAAATCCACCAGTTGAAAAGATTAGAGTATTTCTTGGTTTAAATAATAGATAGAAAAATGACTGTAGAGTTCCTACTATAATTTTAAATATATCTATAAAATTTTCGATGGAAATATAACGTCTAAGTTTTCCAGTAAAAATTGATTTGTACTTAATATCAAACTCTGAAATTAAGTTTTTTTCAATACTATCTCTACCACCAATATATGAAATATTTAAATCG
>NZ_JBFGYP010000154.1:0-6219 GCF_041587335.1 Halobacteriovorax sp. | reverse complement strand
GACTGAAGAGTTAATAAAAACAGAAGTCGACAACTCTGCGCCAAACACCTTAGCCATAGAGTCAACTTTCTTATCTTTAGACTTTCAAAGGGAAGCTTTTGAAGAGAACTTTGACGTCAACCTAATCGGTTCGGCCAACTACTATAAGACAAACGAAAACTCTTTCAGCTCTTTTGCTCCTGTTAGCTCACCTATTAAGAGTTATAAAGTAGGTCTAGAGAAAGGGCTTAGTTCTGGTATGAAAGTAGGAGTAAATACTTTTTCTGAGCAATACACGAACTCTTATGTAAATAAGGGAACAACAAGTGGTTTTGGCCTTCAATTCTCTATGGATCTTTATAAGAACTTTCTTGGTAAGTTAACAAGCTCACAAAGAAACTTATTAAAAGAGACGGTACAAAGAGCAGACCTACAAAAGAATATTCAAAAGAAAGCTTTTTACCAATCTCTTAGAAAGGTTTACTGGTCTCTAGTTGCGAACAACGAGCAATTAAAAATTTCTCAAAAGCTCCTTTCTCTTTCTCAAAAGCAGCTCAAAGACTCAAAAGATAAGTTTAGAAATAAGATTGCAGAGATAAGTGAAGTTTCTAGATCTGAGTCTCAAATTGCTGATAGAAAATCTAGAATTATAAACCTTCAATATCAAAGAGAAGTTTATATCCAACAAATTAAAGAATTATTACCAAGCCTATCTAATAAAGATATCTCTCTTGGAGCATACTCAATTGATGATACATCAAAAGAGCTACTAAGCTGTATAGCTCAGATTTCAAGCTTCAATGAGCCTCCTCTACAATACTCAAGCTATGATGAAATTTTAAAATCATTACAAAGTGAATTTACGCACCAGAGAAATATTACAGATTCATACAATAAAGCAAATGTTCAGTTAGTTTCTGAAGTTAGAAGACTTGGAAAGACACAAGGCTATAGTGAGTCATGGGATAAACTGTCAGATGACGGTAGAACTTCTTATAGTGCAGGAATAGAGTTAAAGATACCTCTTGGTGGTAGTACGGCGAAATCTAAAGAACTACAGGAATTACTAGATAAGAAGAGATTTATTTCTCAAAAAGAAGAGATTGTAGGAAGAGTAAACGCCTATCACTCTCAAGTTGTTAAAAATATAAGTTTATTACAAAAAGTTATTCAACAACAAAATATTAATAGTGAAAAGCTAGCTGTTACTCTTAAGCATACAAAGAAGAAATACAACCAAGCGAGAGTATCATTTAGAGACTTAATCCTTGATCAGGATGCGCTACTAAGTAGTAACCTTCTTGAAGTTGAAAGCCAATTAGCAATTATAACTACTCTACTAGACTACTTCACTGTTTACACTGAAATGCCTTGTAAAATTAATAAATAAAACGAGAGATAAGTACTATGAAAACAATATCAAAATTCTTTATAGAAAATTCCAAACTATCGATCGTCCTCATGTTAGGGATGGTTATATATGGAATTATGGGACTAGTTAAAATGAATGCTGAGTCCTACCCTACAGTGAGCTTTGCGACAGCAATTGTGTCTACGAGATATGATGGAGCGACAGCACAAGATATAGAAACAAAAATCACGAAACCAATTGAAGATGAAATTAGAACTGTACGTGGTCTTAAAGATGTTAACTCCACAAGTCAATCAGGTCTCAGTACTATTGTCATTAGAGTAGACATGGATGGAGTAGGAATTGATGTCGAAACAGTAATGAGTGATATTCAAAAAGCTGTAGATAGAACTAATAAGCTACCATCCGACTTAATTGATAGACCAAGCTTCAATGAAATAAAATCTGAAGAGATGCCTGTATTTCAGGTTGCTGTCCTTGGAAGTAATGAAAATAGAAGTAGAGATATTATTGCAGATCACCTAAAAGATGAACTAGAAGACAATAAACTTGTAAAAGGCGTAACCCTCGGTGGCTACACAGAGAGAACCTTTCAAATTGAAATAAACAACAATCTCTTAAATAAGTATCACATTGGAATGCAAGAACTTATCTCCAAGATTCAAGCAAGAAATGTAAACATCCCTGGAGGGAACCTAGAACAAAATACAACTCAACAGCTACTAAGGCTTGAAGGTAAGATTAAAAATAGCCAAGAGCTTGAGAATATTTTAATTAGATCAAACTTCTCGGGGCAGTCAATTTACTTGAAAGATGTTGCAACTGTTGTTGATGGAGAGGAAGAAATAAAGATCAAATCCAGATACAATGGTCAAGAGGCAACTCTCTTAACAATAGCTAAGAAGTCTGGTGCTGATACAATTGAACTAGTAACTGATGTTGAAAAGAAATTATCAGACTACGCAAAACTATATAAGGATAAGGCACAATTCAAAGTATATCTAAACGAGTCTATTAAAGTAAAAGATAAGTTAGACGTCTTAGCTAATAATGCCGTTTCAGGTTTAATTTTAGTTATTGTATTCCTCTTTATATTTCTACCTGGAAAGATTGGTATTATGGCGTCTCTATCGCTTCCAATCGCAATTCTAGGGACTCTTGGAATAATGCCTGCATTTGGTATGAATTTGAACACAATTACTGTTCTAGCGCTAGTTATCGCACTAGGTATGTTAGTTGATAACTCCGTTGTTATTTCAGAGAACTTTACTAGACTTAGACAAGACGGAAAAACATCTCAAGAAGCCGCTCTAGAATCTATTAGAAGTCTTTGGCTTCCTATTACTGCCACGGCATTTACGACTATTGCAGCATTCTTACCAATGCTTGTAACAAAAGGGATAATGGGACAATTTATAAAATGGATTCCAATTGTTGTAACATTGTCACTACTACTATCACTTGCTGAAAGTTTCTTCTTTCTTCCTATGAGACTAGTCGTTGCTGGAAGCTCTGTTAAAAAGGATAAAGACGGAAATTCTAAAAAAGACTGGTTCCATAGATTTGAATCTAAATTTGAAAAGTTTATGGAGGTCTTAATAAGAAGAAGGTATATCGCAGCTACTGGTTTTACAGCGCTGATTGTATTTGCACTATTTATGATGACGGCCGGAAATAAGTTTATCTTATTCCCTGCAGACCAAACTGAAATTTATATTGCAAGATTTGAATTACCTAATGGAACGAAACTAGATGAAACAAACAAGAAGCTAGAAGTACTTTCTAATCAAATAACAGAACTCTTAGGAAATGATGTTAAGCATGTTGTAGGAAATGCCGGAGAATCAAAGGTTCAGCTAACTGACCCTAAAGCTTCAGAAGGAAATAATGTAGGAATTGTTTTTATCTACGTTACAGATGATGCCAAAATAAATCTCTTCTATACTGCAGTACTAGAAAAGCTTAGAAAGAATATTCCAACTGATGGATATAAATCATTAACATTTGAAGCACAAGTTAATGGTCCTCCTGTTGGTAGTGATATTGAAGCAACTTTTAGGTCAAATGATATTGAAGAGCTCGATACATTAATAAATAAAGTAAAAACAAAACTAGGAAGTGTTCCTGGAGTACTAGACCTTAAAATCAATGACATCATCGGTGATGATGAAGTCTTTATCAATATTGATTACGAAAAAGCAGACAAGTTAGGACTAAATATCTTTAATGCAGGAGATACAGTAAGAAGTGCAATCTCAGGAAGAATCATTTCAGAAGTTACTCTCAACAACAAAGATGTTGATTTAAGAGTTCGCTTTAGAGAAGAAGACAGAACAGATATTAATGAATTGAAAAATGTTAATATAATGGACTCTAGAGGAAATCTAGTACCTCTTGGAACATTTGCAACTTTTGAGACAAGAGATGGTTCCCCGCAAATTAAAAGATTTGACTTTAAAAGATCTAAAACATTAGCTGGTTCTATTAATGAAAAGAAAATTACAGCAATGGAAGCAAACCAGATATTATCACAAACCTATGAAGAGCTAAGGTCAGAGTTCCCAAGTGTTTCACTAGTATTTGGTGGAGTTGCTGAGTCGACAAAGGAATCAATGGAAAGTTTAGCTCAGGCAAGTATACTTGCAGCTATTGGGATCTTTGCAATCCTAGTTTTCCTATTCAAGTCATACTTGAGACCGCTTATCATAATGATGACAATACCTCTTGGACTACTAGGGTTTTCAATCGCTTTTGCAACTCCAGTTCTTAGTGGGTACTTAGATAGATCAAGACCAATTTCATTTCTTGCCTTAATTGGTATCATTGGACTTGCTGGGATTATTGTAAATTCAGGAATTGTACTAATAAGCTTTATTGACGAGATGAGAGCAGAAGGGAAATTATCTCTTCATGAGATTCTTGTGAAAGCTTCAGGTATGAGACTTAGAGCAGTTCTGGTGACATCTCTAACGACAGTAAGTGGATTATTTCCAACTGCATACGGTGTGGGAGGATCAGACCCTACTCTAGTGCCAATGACTCTTGCAATGGCCTGGGGATTAACGTCAGGAACTCTACTGACACTATCATTTATTCCTCCTGCGTATGCAATACTAGAGGATTTTCTTAACTTAGTGAATAAACTAACGAATAGAAGAAGAAGTGTTAATAGTGAAGTGACTGAAGAATTAGCATAGGTTTTTATGACAAAAATAAATGAAACAAAGTGTAAAATTATTGAAGTGGCCCTAAAACTTTTTAGTTGCAAGGGCTACAACGGTACTTCTGTTAGAGATATCGCAAAGCAGGCAGATGTAAATCTTGCTTCTGTGAATTATCATTTTAACAATAAGCAAAACCTCTACCTGGAAGTCTTTAGTAACAATTGTTCACAAGTTGAAGAAGACCTCGAGAATTTATACACTCAAGGGATGAGTCTAGAAGACTTCTCCGTGGCGATGTTTGAATTCTTTTTAGACAATAGCCACAATCTCCTTAATACATTCAGACTAATTTTAAATGAGAGCATAGACTTTACATCAGAGTGTAAAGTCTCCTCTACTCACCTCGGACCACCAGCTGGAGGATTAATTTTAAAATTAATCACAGAAGAAGTTGGAGAAGATGTTCCTTTAGATGGAAGATTCTGGGCCGTATCTTCACTTACCGCTCAAATTGTTCATATGGCCATAATACTAAATTCTAGTGTTATCAAAGAGAGATGTAGCCACTTCCCTCATATAAATAAATCTTCTCAAGTTAGAAATATACGCCTCCAATGTAGGTCACTTCTCAACTTTCTAAGGTCTGAGCCCCACACAACATGGGATGAAACCTTTAAACTTGATATTTAATTCCCTACTCATTTACATTTCTAACCTATGCTATAATAAGTAAACAAAATTAAAGCATAGGTTATAGAATGTGTAGATTATTTGGATTCCGCTCAGTCATTCAAAGTCAGGTCCACCACAGCTTAATAAGCGCAGAGAATGCTCTTGAAGTTCAAAGTAATAAACATCCTGATGGATGGGGTGTCAGCTACTACACTGCAGGGGCACCGCACGTCATTAGGTCTGAAAAGACTGCTGTTAATGACACTATCTTTAAAAGAGTATCCGGAATTGTTAGCTCTGAAACAGTAGTTGCTCATATTAGAAATGCAACCCTTGGAACTGTAAATATTCTTAATACTCATCCATTTCAATATGGGAATTGGATATTTGCTCATAATGGAAATATTAAAGACTTTGATAAATATAGAGATAAGATAATTGAAAAAGTCTCACCTCATTTAAAAAGATTCATTCTTGGTAACACAGACTCTGAAATTATTTTTTACTATATACTAACAAACCTTAGTAAGAAGACAGAGCTCTCTGATAGACACTGCGATATCAACATATTGCAAGAAGCGATTCAGAAGTCAGTTCATGAGTTAACTGAGATCATTGGTGAGTACTGCCCTGATGATGATGGAAAGAATACTGAAACATTTCTAACATTTATTATTACAAATGGAAAAACGATGATGGCCCACCAGGGAGGGAAGAAACTCTACTACTCTACTTATAAAGTGAAGTGTTCAGAAAGAGATACATGCCCCTACTTCTCAGTAGAGTGTGAAGCGCCTACAGAGAGCGGTAAAATTAATCATTTGATCTTTAGTAGCGAGCCCCTTCACGGTGACAACACTTGGCTTCCTATGGACGTTGGACAAATGATTGGAGTAGACGAAGAGATGAATCTCTCAATCTACTAGAGTATCTCAAGAGACGATTGAAAAACGTTCAATAGCCCTTCCATTGGTTTTCTATAGTTTCCTTTTGCAAACCTATCTTCCATCCTAATTAAGATATTTGGAATCT
>NZ_JBFGYP010000153.1:0-6233 GCF_041587335.1 Halobacteriovorax sp. | reverse complement strand
CTTGTTGGAGAAGACTGTAATGATAGGTGTTTAATCTATTTTAATATTCTTGAAATTCATAAAATAAATACAAATTTTGAAACTAGCTATAGTCCTAATTTTAGCTCTATTGAAATTAATGATTTTGTCTCAGCTGTGCGAGCTATTACGGGACAAGAGGAGAGGCTTGTCCTAAAGATAATCTCATCGGAATCGGTGGATCTTAGGCCTGCCTATCAATTTTTAGGTAATCCTTACGTTACAACAAACTTGAATGGTGACCTTATATGGGCAGCATCTGTTGAACCATGTGATGAGCTATTTGAATGGATTTTAAGCATTAAAGACCATATTGAAATCCTAGACCCTGGTAGTTTAAAAAAGAAGTATTTAGAGTACTGTACAAGTAAGCTGGAAACTTTAGAAGAAGACTTCAAAAAAGCAGGATAATGACAATTTAGGTTTATCCATGTTAAATCTATAACATGGATAAATCATTCTCTAAGAGCTTTTTTCTCATTTCATTTTTACCTGCAATAGCTTACTGGTATCTAGATGAATACTACCCTGTACGTATTGCAATCACAGGAGGACTTGCTTTAGCAAGTTTAGAGATCTTAGCTGAAAAAATATTTATCAAACATGTCCATACAATTTCAAAAGCAAATTTCTTTCTCATCTTATTTTTAGGTTGTTTAAGTCTCCTAGGGGAAGAAGGAGTTTGGTTTAGGTTACAACCAGCAATTACTGGAATTGGTATTTCCAGTTTCATGTACTATAGGCTAAGAGTAGGGAAAGGACTACTTGTTGAGTTTTTAGAGAGTCTCCCATTTAAGAATAAGCCTCCAATGTTTTTTGTTAATTCTATGGAGAAACATTTAACTTACTACTTCTTTGCGACAGGTATTTTTATGGGCTATGTCGCTCTTTATGAAAGTACTGATACATGGATATTCTTCAAAACAATTGGTAACTACATTCTCTTTGCAGTTTTTTATATTTTTGAAATCTTCTGGAGTCGAAAACTAGCTAAGAATTATGCAAGAGCTAAGAGAGAAAAAGAAGTTCTAATGTCTACTCGCCCTTAGAACTTTGCTTTTGGGTAACTTCCAAGAATTTTTACAGAACTAGTATGCTCTTTTAGCTTAAGAAGACAGTCTTTAACATTTGAATCATGGATTGATCCTAGAAAATCCACGAAAAAAGTATACATGAATGGATTTTCAGGAATTGGCCTAGATTCAATCTTAGTTAAGTTTAGTCCAAAAGTTGCAAATTCCTGCAAACATCCTAGCAGTGCTCCTGGCTTATGATTAGTAGAAAAGGCAATACTTGTTTTTTCTAACTTTAGCCCTTCAGGTATATTCTTTTCTTTAACAAAGACTACAAATCTTGTGAAGTTAGTATCAACTTTTTGAATTTCTTCACTAATAATATCTAATCCATAGTACTCAGCACTAAGAGAAGAGCTTATAGTTCCTTCATCTGTAATATCACTCTTTGATAGAAGTTCACTTGAGCCTGCAGTATCAAACTCAGGGATTCCTTTGATATTATTTTTAACAAGAAAGTCATGACATTGGGCCAGTGCGATTGGGTGAGACTTAACAGCTTTTATATCTTTTAGAGTTACGCCTTTTTTAGCTAATAGACAGTGATTAATTGGTAGATAAATTTCACCAATAATAAAGAAGTGATGTTTTAAAAGTAAATCAACATTAACAGCGACATTTCCAACAATACTATTTTCAACAGGAAGTACTCCTGTTGCAACATCATCGTCTTCCAGAGCGTTACAGACTTCTTCACTTAGGTCAAAGCCAACTGGAGTAACCTCATTCTTAAAATATTGTCTAATGGCCATTTCGCTATAGGCACCAGGCTTTCCTTGAAATGCTATCTTCACTTTAAAGCGCTTTCTAATGTCTTTGATAGAGAACTCATAAGAGACTCTCTCATATCTTTAGCGTAGGGGTTGTACTTATTCATATCTCTAAATAATTGAACACTATCATTTTCAACAGTCTCTAAAATCTTTAAAAGGCGTCTATATCCTTTCGTATCAATATCCATATCTTTTGAACCCATTTCCATAAGTGTTCTACCAATAGTATGAGTAAGAATAAGAGAGTCTGCTATTTGCTTGTCATGTTCATGAGCTGTCGCCTCAATTACTTTCAGGCCATGAGACTCTAAGTAACCTTTTATATTTTGATACTTTTCTTCTCTAACTCTTTGTTTGCATAAAACAATTTTACAACCATAGAGACTTTTAGCTGCTGAGTCTGGACCAAACATTGGGTGAGTACCAAGAATTTCTGTTTCTGGTGGTAGTAACTCTTCAAGAAGCTCCATAGGGTGAACTTTAACTGAACACACATCTATAACAAGTGTATCTTTAGTCACAAATTTAGCTATCTCGCTAGCGGCCTCTTTGATCGCTGAAATTGGGACACATAGTATTAGAATAGGGCATTCGCAAACTTCTTTTAATGTTCCTGCTTCAGAGCCAATTTCATCTAGGATATTTAGATCTAGGTTAGTGTCAAATACTAGAGTTGTGGCATCTCGAGAAATATTTTTTGTAAGTAGTTTTCCTAAACGTCCAAAACCAATAATTCCTATTTTCATAGAACTTCCTTCATTCTCTTATGTGCTTCGATAATTTCTTCTCTACTTTGAGCAAAGGAAATTCGTAAATGGTTTTCTTTTCCAAAAGCAATTCCTGGTAGAATTGCAACTTTGGCCTTTTCTAATATATAGAGTGAAAGCTCTTCACTATTTTTCAAATTCAACTTTTTAATCATCTCAGTAACATTGGGAAAGAGGTAGAATGCTCCATCAGGCTTTTCAATTGGAAAGAATTCACTAAAGAGGTTGTGAGCAAGTTTCATTCTAGACTCTAATTCTTTTGTTAAAATTCTTAGTAATCCTGCATCTAGTCTTAGTGCTTCAAGTGCTCCGTATTGGGCGAATGTACAATTATTTCCGGATAAGTGTCCTTGAAGTTTATTAACATCATCAATGAAAGACTTCTCTGCGCATAGGTAGCCAATTCTAAATCCTGTCATACAAAAACTCTTAGAGAATGATTGGACAGTCAATGTTCTTTTAAAGGCCTCTTCGCTCAATGAAGATATGTTTACATGTTTAACTTTATTGTAGGTTAGAATTTCATAGGCTTCATCAGAGACAATTTTTAAATCATACTTTGTGGCAAGCTCAACTACTTTTTGTAGGTCTTCGGCGTTATAGACTGCTCCAGTAGGATTGTTAGGAGTATTTATTAAGATCGCCTTAGTCTTGTCATTAATAGCATTTTCAATATTTTGAATATCTAGTTGAAAGTTCTCTTTTGTTTCCACAAAGTGAGGAACTCCACCAGCAAGCTTTACTGATTCCGGAAAAGTTACCCAGTAAGGAGAGGGGATAATCACTTCATCTCCATCGTTTAGGAGTGTTTGAAATATAAGATAAAGAATATGTTTTGATCCATTACCAAGAAGAATATGATCTTTGTTTGCATTTAGGTCATATTTTTTATTCAAGTAGTGAGCAATACCATCTCTTAATTGATCAAGTCCTTGAACAAGTGAATATCGAGTTTTATTTTCTCTTAGGGCGGTGATTGTAGCCTCAATGATTGGAGCGGGGGTCGCAAAGTCTGGTTCTCCCACATTAAGGCCTATAATATCTTCTCCAAGCTCTTTTAGTTCAGCTATTTTAGCTGAAAGTGAGATACTCTTTGATGCTTCTATGCAATTTACTCTTTTAGAATTTTCCATGCATTCATTATACACATTTTTTTATTTTTTGCTGTCAAAGTCATTAACGATCTGACTTTGTATTCGAACACTTTCACTATGAATTGTGTCGTAGATATCTTTAACAAAACTCTCTGTTAGTCCTAAATTCTTACCAAGGTCGAGTCTCTTTTTCATTAACTCATCCATTCTTTGAATTTGGAGAGGCATGATATTTTTCTCTTTCTTTGCTAATCCAATTTTTGTAATAATATCAGTTCTTGTCTTAAGAGCTTCAAGTATCTCTAGATCTACTCTGTCTACTTGTCCTCTTAGGAGATCTAGCTCTTGCTCAAAATTTCTATCTACACCAAACTCTGTTCTTAGTGATAGACCTTCGATAATTGCAGCTAGGGCCTCTGGCGTTACTTGTTGAGCAGCATCAGAAAGAGCTTTTGTTGGATTGATATGTGTTTCAACCATGAGGCCTTCCATATCTGCATCCATAGCTTTTTGACATACGTAAGAAATTAAATCTCTTCTTCCTGCTATATGACTTGGATCACAAATTATTGGGAGGTCTTGAAACTTACTCTTGAGCTCCATTGGGATTTTCCATAAAGGAAGATTTCTATATTTAGATGTATCACCCGTTGAGAATCCTCTGTGGATTGCAGCAATCTTGTTAATTCCTGCTCCGGCCATTCTTTCTAGAGCTCCAATCCATAGTGCGAGGTCTTGATTCACTGGATTTTTTACCATGACTGGAATATTAGTTCCCTTTAGTGCATCTGCAATCTCTTGAACAGCAAAAGGGGATACTGTTGTTCTGGCACCAATCCAAAGTATATCTACTCCGTGCTTAAGGGCCAGTTCTACGTGTTGTGTATTTGCTACTTCTGTTGTTGTTAGTAGGCCAGTTTCAGCTTTTACATCTGATAACCACTTTAAACCTTCTTCTCCAACACCTTCAAAGCAATTTGGTCTAGTTCTTGGCTTCCAAATTCCGGCCCTGAATATTCTCACATCTGGGATTTTTGCAATCTCTCTCGCTGTGCTCATCATTTGTTCATGTGATTCTGCTGAGCATGGACCCGCAATGACTAATGGTCTTTTTAAATTTGGTAACCATTTGTTGAGTGGTAAAAAATCCATAATATTCTCCAGCAGTAATTAATCAATCTATCTAATATAATTTTCTTTCTAGTTAAATCAAGACTAAAGTATTTTCACAAAGTCTTGTCTAGCGCTAGAAGAAACTCTTAGTTTATATTCCAACATGTCGCCGGCATATTATTTGCCTTTGCATAGTCATTATATACCCAATGTCTTCTTCCGTGTGTGCTATCTAGTCCAAGGTGGATATAAGTTTTTCCAAGTCCTATTGATACATTACTTAAGGCCTCAGTTTCGCTGTCCATAAAGTAATTTTCTTTCCATAATTTATCACAAATAAATTTCTCTACTTGGTGGCGATTCTCTTGATTTCCCATAGAGAAGTCCATTGCCTTAGCACTAATATGGTCACTTTTCTTGGCACCACCTAGTTTATTATTGTAGCAAGAGCTTCGGTAGTGACTAGTTAATGTAGTATTAACTCCAGTTTCATCTTCAATTTTATCTTTCAGTAAGCTGAATGCTAAAGAACGATACCAACATGATTTAGGTGGAATCATATTTTTTTCATTACATGACTTCATTGTGGATTTTGTTCCTGAGTTAGCAATATCCATTGCACTCATTGATTGAACACCTGAATCAGTTAAAAACTTTTGAAATTCAACTTCATCTGCACCGTATTCATCTAGATCTAAAACATTTCCACCGAGAGATTTAATTTTTTCACCAAAGATAAGTACATCCCGGAGAATATTATTAGACTCACAGCTATCTTCTTCAAAACTGACATCCTTTAGGAGTTCCTCTGACAGGGCCTGTGCATTTGCTGTTACTTGATTTCCTGAAGAATTCAGATCGTCTGTCACACTGGTGGATAGAACATCAGACTTCTCATCATTAACAATATAGCTTTGATCAGGTTCGGTATCTTTTCCACAGCCAATGGAAATAAGGAGAGTGAATATAAGTAGTAGTTTTAGTTTCATATGAACTTTATAGTAAGATAACTCGGCAAAATATTAGTCTTCATTGTAATAAGTTCTTAGGGTGTAAACGATTTATACAATTAATTATTTCTTCCGTTATAGGGTAAGTGTCTGATATTAAAGATCTAATTAGGAGGGGTAGTGTTTGGCTATCCCATTTTTACAGTATATAAATACCTATATGGAAAATATTAAGGGTTTTATTCTCACTTCAAATTTCGTCGACTCAACGAGTGGTGTTGAGCTGCACTTTTACTTATCTACAAACTCTGGAGCAGTTAAGGTCGTAATAACGAACTTCCGCCCTGTATTTTTTATTGAATCTAAGAATCAGTCATTAAAGATACCTAAACTCTTAGAGAGAAAGAGTATAGGCCTTAAGAGTTTTTCTAAGCAACCCGTGGAT
>NZ_JBFGYP010000152.1:0-6326 GCF_041587335.1 Halobacteriovorax sp. | reverse complement strand
GACGTGCCTGCCGGGATTTTTAATTGGAGTTGTATTTCACGAATACGCCCATGCTTTTGTTGCCACAAAATTTGGTGACGATACTCCCGAGCGATACGGTCGACTAACACTTAACCCAGCATCCCACGCGGATATTATGGGGACTATTATCTTTCCAATCGGATTGATGGTCTTTGGTATGACACCTTTTGGGTGGGCAAAGCCAGTTCCAGTAAATCCTGCAAGATTTAAGAAATATAAAATGGGTTCATTTTGGGTTGCTTTTGCTGGTCCAGGTGCAAATATTATCATTTCTATTCTATGTTCATTTCTTTTTGTTCTGATCACTCTAAAAGTGCCAGCATCAATTGGATTTAAAGATGCTCTTGTTCAAATGCTTAGATATTCAGTTCTTATAAACTTAGTGTTGGCTGTATTTAACCTTATTCCTTTCCCTCCTTTAGATGGATCAAAAATGGTTATGGCCTACCTTGATTATAATGCTGCTCGAAAATATGAAGAGCTTCAGAGATTTACATTTATATTCTTTATTATTTTATGGACGACAAATATATTCTCATACTTGTTAAGACCAATCTTTGGTCTATCAGACATGCTTACGGGAATGTTTTATATGCTTCTTAGCTAACGAACGGAGTATTTGATGCTGGATACAACTATTCAGGTTAAAACAGATAATTTTGATGGTCCTTTGGGTCTACTGCTTTTACTCGTTCAAAAAGAAGAGATGAGTGTTAAAGACTTAGACCTAACTAAAATCACGAGCCAGTATCTTGGTTATATCGCAGAAATGCGTGAGTTAAACTTTGATATTGCCGGAGATTACTTATTTCTTGCAGCGACACTTCTACTATTAAAGTCAAAGAACTGTATTACTGAAGAAGAGCAAGAAAGACTAAAAGATCAAATAGGTGATGGAGAAGGATTAAATATTACTTCTCAATCAGAACTTATAAGAAGGCTAGAAGAGCTTCAGCACTTTCAGAAAATGGGTGAAAAGCTTTGGGGACTGCCAAAGCAGAATGAAGATATTTTTGTTAAGCCAAAGGTTAATAGAAAGGCCATTGTTAACTCAATACTAACTCCAATGGAGCTAGATAAGTTAACTCTATCAATGATGGACTTCCTTTTTAGAGAAAAAAGAAAATACACTGTTGTTAAAAGAGATAGGCTTTCAATCAAAGAGAAGCTTGTTTTCTTGAAGAAGTTCTTAAGTGTTGGTCAGAAAACAACGCTACAGGATCTTCTCACTAGTGACGGTGGTGAAAACCTTGATAATAAAGTGATCACATTTATTTCAATTTTAGAGCTTGCAAGGCTTCAGCGTTTAGAAGTATTCCAAAATGAAGACTTAGGAAGTGTTTACGTTGATGTTGTTAGATCTCTTGAGGACTTTGATGTGACTCAAGCAGATGGTTTTGAAGATGAAGACGAATTAGCAGAGAAGGCCATTAGTGATGAAATAGCTAGTACTATTGCACAGAATGGTGTTGAAATTGCAGAGAATATAGAAGTTATTGCACAACCAGAACAGGCAAATGAAGAAGTAGTTCTTCAGTAATATTTTGAGAGAGATATATGAACGAAATAAATGAAACAGAAATCATTAATGATGAAATTTTAAGTCAAATTGAAAATGTAGTCATAGAAGATGAGTTGTTAGAAGTGTCGGCGCCAGAAGCTGAGACTGAAGACTTTACTGCTGTATTTCCATCAGAAGCTGATCTCGAATACCCAACGATAGAAATGAGTAGCGAAGATACTGTTGAAGTTGCTGAAGAAGTTGAAGAGCTTAATGAAGAGCAAGAAGATAAATTATGGCAAGCAAGAACTGGCCTTAATTTTGATACTCTTTGTGGAGCAATTGAAACAATTATTTTCATGAGTGATAAGCCTGTTGCTCTTGCTAAAATTAGAAATGTTATTGATGAAGACCTTCCTTTAAGAGTCGTTCATGCTTCTCTTGAGAGACTTCAAGAGGAATATGAAGTGAAACATCACGGAATTCGTCTACAGGAAGTTGCTGAGGGTTACCAGTTTAGAACTAAAGCAACTTATGCAAAATATGTTCAAGATTTATTTAAAGTAAACTCTCTTGTTCTTTCTCCAACAGCTCTAGAAGTTCTAGCGATTATTTCATATAAGCAGCCAGTTTCTAAAATTGAAGTTGAAAAAATTAGAGGAGTCGACTCATCTCATATTGTTAGAGGGTTGATGGATAAGAGGCTTGTAAGAGTAACAGGTAGATCTAATGATGTTGGTCGCCCGGTTCTTTATGGAACAACTTCTGAGTTCCTTGAAGTATTTAATCTATCAAGTTTAGATCAACTACCTCCAGAGCATGAGCTTGAGGAGATGAGCCAGCAAGAGATTGGAAAAATCTCTGATATTAAAACAATTGTTCACCATGGTGATAAGACTAGATTCTCATTTGATGAAATTGATGAGCTAGACGCTCTAGCCGATAAGATCAGAAGTATTGATTCTGAAACAGATTTTACAAGATCTTTAAAGCTAGAAGAGAAGAAGAGAAAGTCAGAAGAAGGCGAAGTTATTAAGTCTGCTTTCGATTTACTAGAAGAGCATCTTGATAATAGATTAGTTTCAAACGCAAATGAAGAATCACTTGCTTCTGAAATATTCACTGCGATCACTGATCCTCAAGTCATTAAAGATCTAACAGCTGGACCATTTAATATGCCAGAGTTGATGGACGATGAAGATGAAGATGATTTCCAAATGATTGATTTAGATACTGGTGAAGTCATTACTGATGATCTAGAAGATGATGGAAGTGTTGCTGATCCTGATGAAATAGTTGAGTTAGATGATGACTACGATATGCTTGTTGATATCGAAATGAGCGAAGAAGAAATTAAAGAAATTTCTGAAGCAACTGGACTTCCAATTCTTCCAGCTGATGATGAAGTAGAAGAAGTTAATTCTGAAGTTGTTGAAGAGAGCCCAATGGCAGCTCAAGCAGAAGAGACGGCAGCAAACCTATTTACTGAAAATAAAGATGAAGTAGATTCACTTGCAGCAGCTCTTGATGCAGCATTTGCTAACCTTACGGGCTCGAGCTTAGATGACTCTGATTTCGAAGAGAGTGGAGCAAATGTTGAAGAAAAAGCCAATGATATCGACGATTTAACTTCTATGATTTCAGAGAAGGCAAAGGACTTAGACCTCGATCTGAGCTTCTTAAACGACGATAACGAATAAATTTCCCATAATATTGACTTCGGTTTGGGGTGGTAGTAGATTGCCTCAAACCTAAAATAGGCTTCATACGAAGCTTGTTTATCTATTATTAATCTTAAACGGCCGAGATGGCAGATTAGGAGTTCAAAATGTCTGAATTAAGATTACAAAAATTTATCGCTGACTGTGGAATCACTTCAAGAAGAAAAGCTGAAGAGCTTATCGTTCAAGGACGTGTTCAAGTTAACGGCGACACAGTAAGAATACTTGGTACCAAAGTTAACCCTGACGTAGATGCAGTTATTGTTGATGGACAAATTGCTGACCTTGGAAGCGTTGATAAGGTTTACCTTGTTATGAATAAACCAAGAGGTTATGTCACTACAGTAGATGATCCTGAAGGAAGAAGAACTGTAATGGATCTTTGTAAAGAAGTCTCAGAAAGAATCTATCCAGTTGGTAGACTAGATTACCTATCTGAAGGACTTTTACTTTTAACTAATGATGGTGAAGTGGCCAACATGGTTATGCACCCTAGTTTTAATATCACTAAAGTTTATGAAGTTAAGGTCTTTGGATCAGTTACTGAGACAATTCTTAAGAAACTTAGAAATGGTGTTCAACTCGAAGAAGGCTTTGTTAAGCCTCTATCTGTAAGAGTGATTAAGCAACTTCCAAATAAGACTTGGGTTGAGTTTAGACTTGGTGAAGGTAGAAATAGAGAGATTAGAAAAATATGTGAGGCCTGTGGTCTTACTGTTGATAAGCTTAAGCGTGTTGCAATTGAAGGCCTTACGGTTGAAGGAATTGCTCCAAGTAAGTTTAGATACATCACTAAGAAACAACTCCTAAACCTTATTGGAGTTTCTGAAGATGGAAAGAAACTTGAAGGTGACAGAGCGTGGATGTCTTCTAAGAAGACTGTTAACTTAAAGAAGAAAGGCGTTCAAGCTGGTACTGCCGCAGATGATGAGGCATGGATCAAGTATAGAAAAGAAACTTATTTCAAATCAGTTAAAGAGCTAGATGAGAGACGTAAGAGTGAAGAAGAGGCAGCAAAAGCAGCTTCTCTTGCAGCTAGAGACGAAGCTCACTTTGCACGTAAGAAGAAGAAAGCTCTTCGTGAAAAGAAGAAAGCTGAAGCTAATTACAAAGCTCCACACGCAGTAATTGTAGATTAATTAATAGATTAAGCTGCCATAAGTTTTCTATGGCAGCTTATTATATGAATTAGATTTGTTCTAATACTTCCTGAATTATTATCTCTTGATTTTCAATATTATTCATTTTTAAAATGTCTTTCTCAAAGCACTCCACACAATCGTGATACGCTCTTTTTAGTTTACGACACTTATTAGATCCAATAAGCCCACTAAGTACTGATTCTGTATCCTTCACTGAGACACCTTCAATCTCTCTATTGTCTCCACTTATTTTCTTGCCAGCAATGAAGGCCATAGCACTATCTTTATCTAAGCTACAGGTGAAGTAGATTTCGCTATATAATTTAGGCCTATAGACTTTTTCTCGTTCAGATAACTTTTTTTGAAGGGGAGCTAATTCATTAGCATCAGCTTTTTGAATTTCTCTTTTTAACTTTCTAATTTCTTTTTCATATTGAGAGTTCTTTGTGAATAAGCTCTGGGCCTCACTTTCTGAATGCTTACAAGCACAGCGTTTGTTGGGAGATTTTGCTGAGCAACGAACTTGATAGTTAAAAAAATAGTGTGCAGGCATTTTCTCTGAGCAAAGTCTTTCATCATCAATGCCAAATAGAGTATATTTCGCGTTAGGACTATTTCCTGGAATTTTTCCCATCTCAATCCCTAAAGGAATATACATTCCTTTTTTAGTTTCTAGTCCAATTGATCTTGATGTAGCAGAGGCATTTATTTGTCTGTGGTAAACACGGATTGCTGACTTCTTACTGTCTCTATAGCTTAAGTGATTGAGCTCTTCATATTTACTTGAAGACTTATCCTTTGGAATATTTGGAACACTTATAGGAGTATCTTTTATCTTTAAATCCACTGTTTTATTTTTATCAATACTTCCATCAGAATTAAAATGCACAAGTAATCCATTAGCTAAACGAATAGAGAAGCTTTCATCTTCATTTGTAATGAGTTTAAGGTCTTCATTATTAGGATACATTTGATAAGCTTTGTAAGCGTTAGCAGAGCTATCTGTAGGAGCAGTTTGATAATGGCTGTGAATAAGAACTTTTCCAGTGCTTTGAAAAGACCAGCTTCTTACTGCTTCATACTCCTTTTCAGAATAGCTAAACTTTCGACTATCCTTAGATGTTTCTACTACAAATGAGCAAACACCATAAAGGTTTTGAACTTTTACTGAGGTCTTAGGATTTACTTGAATGAGTTTTGTCTGAGAGTCGTTACACTCATACTCACTACTGTATAAAAGGCTAGAGTAGGTAAGAGCAATAAAAAACAGAATAATTTTTTTCATCATACTATCACCAGAACTAAAAAGGCCTTATTGAAGATAAGGCCTATATATTTAATTAAATTTGAATCAATTAGTTATCGTAGTTGATAACTGAAGAGCTTGAAATATGTTCTTGGAGTATATCCATTGAATACTCTAGCGCCTGTTGTGCATAAGGGATGTCATTAATTCCTTTAAGGTCTTCTGCGAAGTGAGCTTTCTTAATAATTGAGGCACACATTCTCATAAACTCTGCACTTCCAGAAAAAAACTCTTCTTCATCATCTGTAACTAGAACATGCTGTAGCATCATGTTAACAGATTTTATTAACCTTATTTGCGATTGAGTTAACTCAGCTGTATCCATTTCGATGAAGATTTTTTCTCTTTTTGAAGTTGCACCACTCATAAATAATCCTTCTTTTCCCGGTTCTTAGGTGAATCTAAAGTACTCATCGCCACATTTCTCAATATTTTTAGTGTTTTAAGCTGGAGCAAAATACTTTTTTTAGATATGAGATTAAAGGTGGACAAAAGAAGTTATCTATTTTATTATGACCTCACTTTCGAAAGTTCCTACTTTCAATAATTTATCGCGGGATGGAGCAGTCAGGTAGCTCGTCGGGCTCATAACCCGAAGGTCGCAGGTTCGAATCCTGCTCCCGCAACCAATTTTC
>NZ_JBFGYP010000151.1:0-6396 GCF_041587335.1 Halobacteriovorax sp. | reverse complement strand
GCATCTAAAGTTCCACCAAAAACCATTGCTGAGAAAATTAACCAAACAGTAGAGAGCATTCCACTCATACCACCTCTATTTAATAGAGAGTTGATGGTGTCATCACCAGAGTCAATAACAAAGCCTTCATAAGTAACTTTTGTAATAAGAGTATAGATTGACTTAATGTCAGTGTTTCCACCAAGGAGTGCTGTCATCATATCTCTTTGAAATACAAGTGCAGTAAGAATTCCAATAAAGACACCAATTGTAATCGCTGGAAGAGCGGCAACTTTTCTTCTTACTAGATACAATACAACAACTGGAGGAATGAAGAGCCAGATTGAGATATCAAAGTTTGAATCAATTGTTGCTAACATCAAGTCTACTGTATCTGTATTTAAGTCGTGTACTTCATAAGTAAAACCAAGAATAGTAAAAGCAATAATAGAGATAATAATCGCGGGCCCTGAAGTGTAGAGCATGTGGCGAATATGATCAAAGAGGTTTACTCCCGCTACTGCTGGAGCAAGATTTGTCGTATCTGAAAGAGGAGACATCTTATCACCAAAGTAGGCTCCAGATATTACCGCCCCGGCAACTGCGCCGGAAGGAAGACCAAGAGTTTCACCAATTCCAATTAGTGCAATACCTACCGTTCCTGACGTTGACCAACTCGATCCTGTTGCAACTGATACGATTGAGCAGATCACACAGGCCACGGGAAGAAATATAGAGGGATTGATTAATTTAAGTCCAAAGTAAATCATCGCAGGAACAGTCCCACAAAGAATCCAAATACCAATGAGTGTCCCTACAACAAAGAGAATAATCAATGCGGAGAGAGAGGTCGTAATAGACTTAATAATTCTCTCTTCAATAAAATGATAAGAGACCTTTAAATGAAATATTCCAATTAAGGCAGTTACAAAAGAAGTCGTTAGAAGTGCAATTTGATTGGCACCACCAGTTGCGTCATCTTTAAATATAATAACATTTAGTACTAAGAGAAATATGAGAATGGTTAATGGGATTAGGGAGACTATGAGTCCTGGTTTTTTGGCCCTACGCATTTAATGTCCTTGTTTTTTGTTTAAGGGATACTATGGTTTGTAACACTGCTTGTCAAAACGCTCTTCCAATAAAAGTTAATAGTGTGTACTAATTATATTTGATAAGGTTTTAATCAATATTTTTTCTTCAGGATAGTAATGATGATTTCTAATTCAATAAAATTAAAAATAGCTCCTAAAAGATGGGTAAAGAAGTACTTTCGCAACTACTTACCTGAAATGGCCTTCTTTGATATTAGTAACTTAAGACTATACTTCTCTCTAAGAGATGTCTCAGGGCCCTCGTTTGATCTTTCATATGGGGGAGAGAGCTCATTTGTTAACTATGAAAAAATAGATAAAGACTTAATCGAAAACTATATCAGAGATGAAGATGTCTTCTTTGATATAGGTGCAAATATTGGTCATTTTTCATTTTATTTTAAAAGAAAGATGATGGGACTTAAATGTTTTCTATTTGAGCCTCATCCAGTTCTTGCATCATGTATTAGAAAAACTGTTGAGGTCTCTGGATTTAAAGACATAAATATTAATCAGATTGCCCTTAGTAATGAAAATTCTAAGCTTCAATTCTTTGAAGATACATTCAATGATGGCGGACACTCCCTAATTTGTAGTATGATATCTAAGAGGAGTAAGAAGGGGAAAAGCTTTGATGTCACAGCTGTGACTTTAGACGAGTACTTAAAGACTCTTGATGTTCAAAGAATAGACTTTATGAAAGTAGATGTTCAGGGGGCAGAGTTTATGTTTCTTGAGGGGGCCGCAAAAACAATATCAAAGTTTGGCCCTAAAATATTTGTAGAACTAGATAATAGAAAAGTCTTAGAGTTCTGGGAAAAGTTGGAAACTCTTACTGAACAAAGTTTTAAATTAGTTTCTCCACATATAAGTGAAGAGATTAATAAAGAAAATATTAAAGGCCTAGCAGACAAGTTTTACGACGCTGGGTTTATTGAGCATAATTGGTTATTTCTACCTGTCTAAGGAGTAGACGTTGTCAGAATTAATAGAGATATCAAGTGAATTCATAAAGGCCAAGATATCTACAAAGGGCGCAGAGCTTAAGAGCCTTTTAGATACAGAATCATATAAAGAATATCTATGGCAATCTAATTCAAAATGGTGGGGACGTTCTGCTCCAATCCTATTTCCAATTGTTGGAAAGCTAATGGATGATAAATACAGAATTGGAAATAAGTACTATCCAATGTCTCAGCATGGTTTTGCTAGAGACGCTGAGTTTCAAGTGGTGAGAGCTGAATCTGACTCTGCACACTTTAAACTTGAATACTCTGAAGAAACATTAAAGTTCTACCCATTTAAATTTATTCTTGAAGTGAAGTTCAAAGTCTATGGGCCAAAGCTATTTGTAGATTATGAAGTTAGAAATGTAGATAGAAGGGATATGCTCTTTTCCATTGGGTCTCACCCCGCTTTCAATATCCCTCTTGATGAAACAGATAAGCCAACTGATTACTATGTTGAATTTGAAGAAGAGGAGCATGGGGGAGCGTACTATCTAGAAAATGGTCTAGTGAACTTTCACACTGCTCCCGATAGAAGAATGTTCAATGGCAGAAAAATAGCTCTTACTAAAGATCTTTTTAAACACGACGCCTTAATCTTTAAAGATATTGTTTCTACTAAGGTGAGCTTAAAGAGTATTTCAAGCTCCAGGTCTGTAGTTCTTGATTTTGAAAACTGTCCTTACCTAGGTCTTTGGGCCCCGGAGGGAGCACCGTTTATTTGTATAGAGCCATGGACTGGTGTTGCTGATGGAATTGACTCTAAGAATGACTTCTTTGAAAAAGAGGGGTTAGTAACTCTTGAGTCTGGAAAGTGTTTTCAGAGTAATTACTCAGTGTTCATTAACTAGTAGAGTTAAGACTTAAAAATTAAGTTAAAATTAATGAGATGTTCTCCCTTGATTGAGCTTACATTTAGATTTTTTGACTTTGTTTTTAGACAATCATTCAGTACTATTAGTGCTGTTTTATGTCCGTCGCCCTTGAAGTTTGTCTGAACTTCCTTGATGGATCCACTGTCAATTGAGACTACTAGATTACTAACTCCATTTAAAAACTTATCTTTTAAAAGGGCGCTTTCGTAGCAAACTTGATAACTCTTTTGACTCTTTTGAAAAATCTTTTTGGCGTTGAGAACATCCATAGCAAGCTGCTTATCTTGTTCTTCTAAAATTCGAGCAATTTGCTCATTGGTTAAGTCTTTTAAATCTTTATCTTGTTCTTGGTCTAGCCCTGATGGCAAATCTTTGTCATTCATAACTTCTTGATTAATTTTATGGTCTTTTAATCCTTTTATATAGCGATTAAATCTGGATGTTCTTGTTTTTCTAGAAATACGAGACTTAAAAGAAACTGGAATCTTTGAAACTTTAGTCTCCTTTTCTACTTGAGATTGAACAGGGGTACTTATTCGAACATTTGTTTGAAAGATAGTGTAGTGAATTCCAATTACTATTAATATCAGAAAATGGAATTCAGTTATCGTAAATGATAGAGTAATTTTTTTCTTAAACATGTTAAAGCTCCAACCATTTTGCTTCATTTTTATTGTACTTTATGAGGTCGCTACTATTGTCATCAAATTGAATATTCGTAATATCCTTTTCTACCTTTATTCGTGCATATTCTTTTAGGTTATCTTTGACCATTTCAGTGTTAATGAATAAGTTGATAGCAGGCCTTCTTAATTCACCCTCTATTTCTAAATTACCAAGATCAATGTAGTTTGCAGCAAAACAATTTGATCCTATTAATAGGGAAAGAATAAATTTCATATATTCTCCTGCCATATTTTTAATTTTGAATCAATTAAAGGTGTAATATCTGTAGTATGCTTAGCTAGTGAAACTCTCATATCTTTGAGTGTCTGTTGATAACCATCAATAATAACATCTCTCACATCTATACTTGGCCATTTTTGATTTGCCATCACTGTTCTAATTATTGATATTTTTCTAAATGCATACTCTTGCCTTTGAACAGTTTTTAAGTTTTTTAAATACTGAAGAGTCTTTATTAATTGAGTACTAATATCGATTGTCTTTGCCCAAGATTTACCTAAGAGCTTTTTTAGATTCTTACGGCTTTTCTTAGATATATTTGAGTTTTGAGATATTTTTTTATTTACTAGTAATTTAAAAAAGTTATCTTTATAAAGGCCAGGGAACTCTTTTGCATTCTTATATACTTCGCTTGCAATAAATGAGTTTTTAAGAAGATCGCTATTTTTAGTTAAAATGGTCCTGATATAATTGAACTTTTTCTCTTGAGTGAGAACTCGAGTGAAGAGTATCTTCTGGCTTGTATTCAAGTGCTTAAATGTTTCTAAGGATTCTTCTTCATTACATTCTGAGCTATAAAAAAGACAGTAAACTGGAGAGTTCATCTTAAAATTCGATTTATTCAATGTGAGTAACTCTTTATTGATCACTCCTCTTTTAATCTTTAGTTCTGTAAATACTAATTCAAGAAATTGAATACTGTCACTTTCTTGAGGTAAGAGTTCCTCAAGGATATGTTTAGCATATGAATCTTTCTTTAAAACTTTCTTAATAAACTCTTTGTTTGATGAAGTTCTTATATTCTTAATAATATGTGTATTGATATCTTTCTTAAGGCAATTGTTTAATAAGTATGAAAAGGATTCCTTGTCGTAATCTAGTTCGAGTAACGACGAATATAATCTACAAGATTCTTTAGTATCTCCAACTATAGTTGACAGAAGAGCAAGATCTTTTGAAGGAGTTCCTTCTTTAACTAGAGTTTGATAAGTTGGGATAATCTTTGACTTATTTGTATAGTTACACTTAATAAGTTCTCTCGATATTGCATTGATTAACTCCATAGATGAATTAGTAGGTATCTCCCATGAAAGAATTGAGCAATTACTATGTGAGCTAATTCTCTTTGATTGAATGCCTATTTTATAGAATTCTTTATAAAGATTAAATGTCTTCATTTGAGGTATTATCTTTTCCGGAGGTAATTTTGTTCGAGATAAACCTGTATAAAAACCTTCAATAAGAGAATCTTTTTGTATGATGTTCTTGAGGTCTAGAGCTAGTTCTTGATTTTTTGGTAACTGTAAGTATTCTACAAATAGTCTTCCGAAGTCATAAACCATTGAATCAATTATGTGGGATTTTTTTGTAGTAATATACTGATATAGGAACTTTAATGCTTTTTCTTGTTGGTTTAGGTTTACTAAAACCCAAGTCTTTTGAAGAGTCAGGTAATCTGATAGTTTTGAATTTTCCTTTAGCCCTAAGGACTTATTATAGTTCTCAAGTGCTCTTTCGAGGTTTCCAGTTTCGAAACTCTTATCAGCTAAGGTTCTAATGAGTCTGGCCTTGTTGACGGTATCAAGATCTTTATAATTTTCTAATGTATTTTGAATATAATAAGTAGCACTTCTTTGAGTTTTGTATTCCGGATTTAAGCTTAAAAGGTAGGCGATCTCTCCCTGCTTGGATTTACTCTCTTCTTGATTAAACTGGTATTCAAGAAGGTTAATCGCCTTCTGTTCCTGTCCTGTCGCTAATAGCATGAGAGCATTCTTTGTGGAGAATGCTGGTTGCGATAGTAAGTATAACGTGAAAAATAAGAGGAGGTTTAGCTTTCGCATAGATTCTCCAATTTAATAACCAAGTTATATGGATTTGTAAGTTTTAGAATTTGATCATGATCTATTTTCCAAAGGTCTTTCTTGTGGTATTTATTCTCCATAGAGAGTTCTGTTGTAATGCTAAATGATCTACCAATTTCTAAGGTTTTTTTCATCTCTGTAAGGTCTATTGAACTACTACTCTCAACGCTATGTAATACTTTCGTAACTGCATTGTACTGGCACAGCTTATTCAATGTCAGGAGTTCAAGACCTAAGATCTTCGTGTTAAATGAAGGACTTTTTAGGAAATGTTTTCTGTAAAAGATCGCTGTGGCCAAGAGCTTTTGATATCTTTCTTGCTTATAATATATAACAGATTGTACTTCTAGTGAGCGTTTAAACCCTGGTGTTTTAGGTGATACTTTTCTGAGTTCAGAAAGGGAGCTTTCGAGCTTATTCTTTTGAAACAGCTCAATTCCTAATTTAAGTTCAGAAGAGTGTGAGGAAAAAGTAATAAATATGATTATGAGTATTTTATAAATCATTAAAACCTATATCCAATACTGAGATCAAGAGTGTTAAGAGCAGTATCGCCCTTTGAATTCTCACTTCTTGTCACTCGGCTAAGTTTTAAAGATGTTGTATAGTTCTTAGGGAGCTTGATTGTTGTTGTAAGGTGAATGTCATAAAATTTATTATTATTTATGAG
>NZ_JBFGYP010000150.1:0-6411 GCF_041587335.1 Halobacteriovorax sp. | reverse complement strand
TGGGTAGTAGGTTTACGCAAACAACTTCGCATTATTGTAGAGGCCTTACTTGCTTTACCTCTTATTCTTCCACCAACAGTTTTGGGGTTTTACTTATTAATTCTACTAAACCCAAATGGGTTCATTGCTGAGACTTTAAAAATGATGGGCCATTCTGGACAGTTAACATTTAACTTCACGGGATTAATAATAGGATCAACTATTTACTCTCTTCCATTCACTGTTCAACCGTTAATAAACTCCTTTTCTAAGGTGCCCAAAAAATATTTAGATTCAGCTAAACTCCTGGGGGCGACAAGGTTAGATCAATTCCTTAGTATCGTAATGCCATTGAGTAAGAGTGGATTTGTCCTAGGGGCAGTACTTAGCTTTGCTCATACCATCGGAGAGTTTGGAGTTGTAATGATGATTGGTGGTAATATCCCTGGGGTGACTAGAGTTGTTTCAATTGATATCTTTAATCATGTTGAAGCACTGGAGTTTGATAAAGCACATCAACTCTCTCTTGTTATGTTACTTTTTTCCTTAACTCTCTTAGTTGTTATTTACTCATTAAACTCTTCTAGGAGAGGTCGAAAATGATTGATATCAATATAAGTATTAACTTTGATGATTTCAACTTCTCTACAGGTGAATTGAGAATTAACGATGAAGAGGTAACTGTACTCTTTGGAGACTCTGGATGTGGTAAGTCTACTATATTGAATTGTATTTCAGGAAGAGAGAAAAGGTATAACGGAAGTATTAATTTTGAAAAGAATTTAGTTATTGGATATGTCTTTCAAGAGAATTCTTTATTTCCTCATTTAAGTATTGAAGAAAATTTAAGTTATGCTCTTAGAAGATGCCATAACCCTCGTTATACATTTGAAGATATAGTTAAGAGTTTATCTGTGGGTCACTTATTGAAAAAGTCCGTACACTCTCTTTCAGGAGGGGAAGCTCAGAGAGTTTCAATTGCGCGCGCACTACTTTCATCGCCTGATATTTTATTATTAGACGAACCTCTAAGCGCTCTGCACTCAAAAGCAAAAAAAGATATTTTAAATTTAATTCGAACTATTAATAGAGATTACAAACTACCAATCGTTTTGGTTACTCACTCTATGAAAGAAGTTGTTTCCTTATGTGATAGTGTTATTTACATGAAAGAAGGACTTCCCCCCAAAAAAATGGATAAAAAAGAAGCTCTTCTAAAACTCGATCCAAGTGGTCCCATAAACTCAATTGAAAAAGAAAGTATTAGTAGGTTAGGTCTTAGTTTGAATACGAATGACTTCGAACACTTAGTCATTCATTCATCAAATATTATTCCATTGCTAGATATTGATGAACTTAATCCTCTCTCTAATTCCATTTCTTGTACTTTAGATTCTATAGAAAGTTTTGATAATGAAAACTCTGTTTTAAAGCTCAAGTATCTAGAGGACAAATTCCTTTATGCCAAAATAAATAAAAAACCTCTCAGTCGTTTTTCTATAACGCCTGGTCAAAAAGTTGTGGCGCTTTTTGGCCCCGATTCTCATATCATTTAAGTCTGTTTTTACGCTCTGCTCAGGATTTATTCTGAAGAAAATGGCCAACTTTGGCACCAGTATTCCATGGCGACTCCAGAAAAACTTACATTACCCTTCTGGGCCGAATCCCTTTGTTAGTCTTATGTAGGAGACTTTCTTACTTGCTTCATCATATGATTTATTCGAGGTTGAGCAGGAAGCTCAAACTCTTACACACACAACTCAACGGACAGGAAGTTTATTGAGTAAATGACCATTAGGGTCACTACCTTTAAGGAGGGAGATATGTACATGGCAATCGCTGTAGAAAATTCACACCATCCTGCTAACCAGTCCAACTATCGCGTTTGGCACTTGGAACTAGACAGCAATGGAAATGTTGTCTCAATTGGCGCAATGACGCGAGAAGAGCTTGTTAAGAACCTCTTTCAAAATTACAGGAGTAAGGGAGAGTCTAACTGGAGAGCGTTTCTTCAAGACAGAGAGGACTCAACAACAATTGAGCTTTACGATTTTATTTCAAAGAACCCAAATGAGAATACTCACTTTGGTAATCTGCCTACTCTTTCAGAGTTTCAGAAGACTCTAGAGCAACTGCAATTAAGAATGGATTTACAACCCATAGCAGCTTAAATAAAACTTCTGGTTTTTAACACTTATTTGTCGTTAGACAAAAAAAAGGGGGGCTTTGGCCCCCTTTTTCCTTTTAGGTCTCTTCAAAACTTCCTATAATTCTATTGTCATATTTATTTCTAACTCATACCCCTCGGGAGGGATCATGAAACCTTTTATTGTAGTAGCTGATGGCTTTGATAAGAACCTTTTTGAAGACCTAAAGAATACAACTGAATTTGAAGTACATCCATCATCAAAGATCACTCAAGATGAGTTGAAAGAGATGCTTCCAAAGATTAATGGATTAGTAATTAGATCTTCTACGACTATTACAAAAGAGTATTTAGATTTAGCGCCTAATTTAAAGTATGTCATTAGAGCTGGTGCTGGAACTGACAATATTGATAAAGCTTCTTGCCAAGAAGTTGGAGTAAAAGTTTCAAATACTCCTGGAGCAAATAATAATTCTGCAGCTGAGCACGCTGTAGCACTTATGATGACAGTTCTTAGAAAAACTGCTTGGGCCCACAAGACTATGAGTAATGGTGGTTGGGATAAATCTAAATTTACTGGAAATGAATTAGCAAATAAGAAAGTTGGTATTCTAGGATTTGGACAAATTGGTCAAATCGTAGCAAAGAGAATTGGTGGATTTGATCCAGAAGTACAATTTTTTGACCCTTTCCAAGAGGGAAGTGATCTTTCATATGTATCTAAATGTGATGATTTAAAAAAGTTATTTAGCGAGAGTGATATTATAACGATCCATACTCCTTTAATGGATGCCACAAGAGGAATCGTTAATAAAGAATTATTATCTCTAATGAAACCAAATGCAATTTTAATAAATGCTGCAAGAGGTGGAATTGTTAATGAAGAAGATCTCTTTGAAACTCTTAAAGAAGGAAAAATTAGAGGGGCTGGATTTGATGTATTTGCTACAGAGCCATTAGAAGAAAACTCTAAATTAAGAACTTTAGAAAACCTTGTCATGACACCACACCTTGGAGCTTCAACTGAAGAGGCTCAATTTAGAGTTGGTGAGATGGCCGTTCATCAATTAAAAGAATTTTTCATTAATGAAAACCTATTAAATGAGGTAAGAGTCTAATGAAGTCTTTAGCTATTATTGGTTCCCAATGGGGTGATGAAGGCAAAGGAAAGATTACAGATCTTTTAAGTCAAAAGTGTGATGTTGTTGTTCGCTTTCAAGGTGGAAACAATGCTGGTCATACAATTATCGTTGAAGATAGAAAGATCGTATTACATTTAATTCCTTCTGGGATACTACATGACCACTGTGTATCTGTTGTTGGTCATGGAGTTGTATTTGATCCTGAAGCATTTAAAACAGAGCTTGAAGATGTTTTAAGTAATGGGATTGAAGTAAATAGCAATAAATTAAAAATTTCTGGAAATGCTTCAGTTATTACAATGTACAATAAAATAATTGATGCTCAAAGAGAAGCTAAGGGACCTGTTAAGATTGGTACAACTGGAAAAGGAATTGGCCCTGCTTATGAAGATAAGATTTCTAGAAAAGGTATTAAGCTTAAAGATTTACTAGATAAAGAGGTCTTAATCACAAAGTTAAAAGGGAGCCTTTCTGAGAAAGAGCACCTTCTTGAGCATCTCTATAAAGTTGATTACCCAAGTGTTGAGGAAGAGGCGTCTAGACTTTTTGAGCTTGGACAAATGATTAAACCTTTTATTTGTGACACATTTAGTTTTCTCGATCACGCAGTCAAAGATGGAAAGAAAATCTTATTTGAAGGCGCACAGGGAATACTCCTTGATATCGATTACGGTTCTTACCCTTTTGTAACTTCTTCAAGTACAAGTTATGGCGGGATTTTTACTGGAGCAGGAATGCCTTCAGGAAAAGTTGATGAAGTCTTAGGAATTACTAAGGCCTATACTACGAGAGTTGGTGAAGGACCTTTTCCTACTGAGCTATTTTCTCAAGTTGGAGAATTTATTCAGAAAAAAGGCGGAGAGTTTGGAGCAACAACTGGACGTAAGAGAAGATGTGGTTGGCTAGATCTTCCATTATTAAAGTATGCAGTTAAGTGTTCAAGCCTTACTAGTATTGCCCTTACTAAAGTAGATGTTCTAAGTGGAATGGATGAGCTGAAAGTTTGTAAGTCATATAAGTATAATGGCGAAGAAATTGATTGTGCTTATCCAGGTATTGACCTTTCAAAAGTTGAGCCTATCTTTACTGACGTTGCTCCTTTTGAGGATGACTTTAAAGGTGAACTTTCTGACAATTTAAATGCTTACATTGAAATGATTGAGAAAGAGTTAGGGATACCAGTGTCTATTTTAGCTTTTGGTCCTGAAAGAAGTGAAATCAAATTTAGAAAAGAATTTTTTTAGAAAATAAAAAAGAGGGAGTGGGTCTAGGCACTCCCTCTTTAATCAAGGAAGAATATAAAAGGAAAAACCTTTTACTTATTTATTTTCAAATTCTCTACTCATCATGATTACTTTTTCCTTAAATATTTCAGACTGATCTCCAACACTCTGGTGTTGAGCGCAGTCTATTGAGTTCTCGTCAGGAATTGCTTTAGCTGAAAAGCTGAATGAACTTACTAATAGAAAGAAAAGTATAATTAGTTGGTTTTTATAAGGCATTATTATTCTCCTGTAATTCTAACAAGATTGATAATGCCTTATATGAGTTTTTGTTGTGTCAGTTGAATGTAAAGTAATTGTGATTATTGAACTAAGTCGCCAAATACCTTACCGTCTTTGTATTCTTTTAGGTGAACATTACGAATTTGGTTCTTTAGATCAGCCTCTGATTTAACATAAACTTTAACATAGTTCGTAGTGTAACCAGTGTAGAATCCGTCTTTAGTCTTTCTTTCAAATAGTACTTCACTCTGTGAACCAATTTGGTCTTCTGAAAAGAGTGCGAGTTTGGCCTCTCCAAGGTGAAGAAGAGATTTTACTCTCTCTTTTTTTGTAGCACTATGAATATGGTTATCCATTTTTGAAGCTGTTGTTCCTTTTCTTTTAGAATAAGGAAAAACATGGAAGTGAGTTAGAGGCAATTCTTTAGCCAGTTTATAAGTATTTTCAAACTGCTCTTTTGTCTCTCCAGGGAAACCACAAATAAGATCAGCACCGATACCTGCATTTGGAAATGCAGTAATTATTTTATTAATCACTTTCTTGTAGTCGGCAACAGTATATTTTCTTCTCATATTCTTTAGAATTTCATCATCACCAGATTGAAGAGGTATGTGAAAGTGATCTTTAAATTTTGGAGAGCTTTTAAAAACTTCAAGTAGTTCATCAGTTATAGTATTTGGCTCGACACTAGAGAGTCTTAATCTTTCTAGTCCATCAAGTTCAAGAAGAGATCTAACCATATCAGTTAATTTCTCTCCTGAAGAAGTTTCATATTCTCCAATATTAACACCCGTTAAAACGATTTCTTTAAATCCATTGGCAATAAGCTCTTTAGCATTATTAAGTGCTCCCTCAATGCTGATCGCTTTAGATCTACCTCTAGCAAAAGGAATAATACAAAATGAGCATACATAGTTGCATCCATCTTGAATTTTTAAGAATGCTCTTGTGTGAGAGTCTGCTGTCGTTGTAGCTGCTCCGTAGAAATCGGCTGTTTTATCAACGTGGATTGCAGTTGTTTCTTCTTCATTTAAGTATTCGAAGACTTTGTATTTTTCTGAAGTTCCAAGAACTAGATCAACTCCTTGCATATTAGCAATAGTTTCTGGTTCCATTTGAGCGTAGCAACCGGCCACTACAATTTTTCCTTCAGGTGAAGACTTGTGTGCTTTTCTAATAAGGTTACGGCATGTTGAGTCTGCAGAGTCAGTCACTGTACAAGTGTTTACAAAAATAACATCAGCTTTTTCACCAAATTCTACAATCTCATACCCACGGTCAGTAAAACCTTTAGCAACTGAACCTGTTTCAGAGAAATTTAATCTGCATCCTAGAGTATGTAACGCAACTTTTTTTGTTGGATTATTTTCTGTATTTTCCACTTATATAACCTATTTTATAGTATTCACCGACAACATAGTTAATGACGCACTTTTCGACAAGTAGCAAAGTATATTTTTTATACAATTTAATAAAATTATCGAACTTTTTGTTTGACAGAAAAGCAGATAATCTTTATTCTCATTTTCACGTTCAAAGATGAATTTTTGGTCTCTTAGCTCAGTTGGTTAGAGCATCTCCCTTTTAAGGAGAGGGTCCTGTGTTCGAGTCACAGAGAGATCACCATTTTTATTTTTTT
>NZ_JBFGYP010000149.1:0-6437 GCF_041587335.1 Halobacteriovorax sp. | reverse complement strand
AAGAGATTGCCAAATAGTGTAATAGGCCTTATAAATTTCACTCATTCAAAATGAATCGATCGGAGTGTAGCGCAGGGGTAGCGCACCTGCTTTGGGAGCAGGGGGTCGTAGGTTCAAATCCTATCACTCCGACCATTTTTTCTCTATAAATTCCAATATATTATTTTAAAATTTTTACGATATTAAAGTTCCTAGCTCTGTTAAGGCTACTCCTGAAATAATTCCAAAGCTTACAAGTTTGAGTGAGCTTATTTTTGGAAACTTCCAAAGAAGAATTAGAGTTAGTATAAATGTAATTGACCCTGTTGGACTTGGGAACGAGACCTTTGCTAAAGGGATAAGGGCATATGCCATAAGTCCAATTGAGGCTGCGTTCACACTATCTAGAACAAGAGAGAAGTTTTTTGAATTTCTCATTTTTGGAATAATTGGATTAAGTAGTACTACAAAAATAAATGAAGGAAGAAATATTCCTGCAGAAGCAGCTACTGCTCCCCACCCTCCTGCCAGAAGATAACCAATAAATGTAGAAGTTGAAAGAACAGGCCCTGGGGTGAATTGACCAATGGCTATAGCATCAGCAATCTGGGAGCTCGTAAGCCAGGCCCTGTTTTCCACAATTTCATCTTGTAGGTATGCTATTAAAACATATCCACTTCCAAATAGGATTGAACCAATCTTTGCAAATACCCAGAATATAGCTGGCAGGGCGATACTGTTGATTGAAGAAGGTTTTTTAAATTTTAAAATAACAAAGCCTACGCAGGTCCCTAGTAGAAGAGAATAAAATTCTCCAATTCCTGAAAACCCAAGAAGGAAAACTATCACACTCACAACGGCAAGTTCATAAGCTGTGATGGCCTTCTTCCAAAGTTTTTGTATGGCTTGAAAAATTAAAATAATAACAACAGGCTTTATTCCAATCATATATGTTTCAAAATGAGGAAACTTAAAGGCAATAGTGTACAAATAAGCTAGAAATCCAGTTAGTACACATGCTGGCAGAATGAAGGAAATACCAGATACAAGTAGACCTGCGATACCGCCTCTATGATACCCACAGTGAATAACCATTTCTGTTGAGTTGGGGCCAGGAATTAAAGATGTGGCTCCAATAAGGTCAAGGAAGTGTTTCTCATCCATCCATTTTCTTTTGTCTACTACTTCTCTGTGAATCATTGCGATGTGAGCAGCAGGTCCTCCAAAGGCCACAAGACCTAAGTGAAAGAACAGTTTAAAGATTTCAATTAATGCGTTCATATTTCTCTAGCTTATAGGATTAGTATTTATAGTTGAACATACTGTATCGGAACTTGATAGAGCAACTTGATCGTATGCAATACATTGTAAATGAATGTTTTTTCTCTGAATAAACTATCTTGGTTTCATATGCTATAGTTTATCTATGAAGATATTTTTAACTTTCTTTCTATTATTCTCTATTGAAGCATCTAGCCTAGTCGAAAATTGTGATGGAGGACTCGCCGATGACTGCTTTGAGTATGCCTATAAGAAATCGCTTGAAGGTGATCAGCTTGCTCCCCTTATTTATTTTGAAAAAGGTTGTGATTTAAAAGATGGAAAATCATGTTACGCCTTAGATAGAGTGAATAAAAAGCTTAATCAAAAGAAAGACAGTACAGATTTACTTAAAAAGTCATGTGAATACAGCTTTGCAATGGGCTGTTATGAACTTGGTGAATATAATTATAAAATGAAAAATTATTTAAATGCGGTAGAAAACTTTGAAAAAGGTTGTAGTTTAGGGCTCAAGAAGTCGTGTGCTAAACGTTTAAAATATGACACTTACTTTTCTAAGGTAATCAGAAGCTCTCAAGAGGAGTTATCTGATGAACAAAAGAAACATCAAGAAAAATACCTATCACTTTTAAAAAAGCGAATGAAATCTTTAGAGAAAAAGTGTCTGGATAAAAACTATAAGAGCTGTACGAGACTTGCTAAAAATAATCTCTTTCTTGCAAACTTAAAAGAGGCGAGAAAGTGGGCGGAGATTGCATGTAATAATAAAAGTGCGAGAGGATGCTTAGCTCTAGGTGAAGTTGAACAAAAAGAAGGAAAGCTAGAGCTTGTCTCATTTGAGAGAGCTTGTAACTTAGAGCTTGGTCCTGGGTGTGTGAGATACGCGCAAAGTATTGAGAATAAAAACTTAGCAAGGGCAATGAGCTTTTATAGAAGAAGCTGTCAGGCAAAAAATCAACCTGCAGCTAATTCATGTATTAAGTATTCAACATACCAAAAGTCTAATCCAAAATTGGCCAAGAAATTTAAGCTCTTGGCCTGTAAGTTAGATAGCTCTCTATGTCCTCTCTAAGAAGCTTTTTTAATATCTCCTAGAATCACAGTTTGAATTTCTGTGATGGAGCAATTTACTAGTGTTACTTGATCTTTAAGTTTTGTTGCAATCTCTGAGGTGTCTTTTGCAATTCCAGTGTTTGACTTAGATGAGCTATCAACTTGCAGGATTGAAACTTGCAATTCATCTATGCCTTTTGACTGTTCACTTGAGGCAGTTGATATTTCAGAAATGGCAGATGTTACTTCGGCGACACTAGAAACAATATTTTCTAAGATCTCTCCGCACTCATTTGCAACAGTTGACCCATTGGAAACATTTGAACGAACACTTTGCACAAGTGAAGAAACTCTTCCTTGTGACTCTTTAACGATAAGATTAACTTGCTCTACACTAGAGGAGACCATATCTGCGATATCGATTGATGCCTTACCACTTAGCTCTGCAAGCTTTCCAACTTCCTCTGCAACAACGGCAAACCCCTTTCCTGCCTCTCCAGCTCTTGCAGCTTCAACTGAAGCATTGAATGATAGAAGCTTCGTTTGAAAAACAATGTCATTTATAATTTGTGTCTTTTCTTCAATTCGATTTATTAGATCTGTTATGTGTTTCATCTTTTCATTATTTTGATCTAACTCTTCTACAATTGTATCAATACTATGATCAATATCTCCCATTGATTGAATCATTTTACTCACAATTCTTTTACCACTTGAGGCCTTATCTAAACTCGATCTGGCTAAATCATTAGACTTATGAGCATTGTCAGCTGTCATTCTAATCATTGAGCTAATCTCTTCTAATGAAGTTGAAGACTCTTGAAGTGATGAGTCTTGTTGTTGACTTGAGCTAGATAGACTCGAAGAAGTTTCTGCAATACTATCCGCACTTTGAGTTAGGTAAGATGAACTTTGGTGGAGTGAAGTTAGTGTGTCTTTAATCTTTGAAGAAATTCTTCCCGCAAAAATAAATCCAGTAACTAGACCTGTAATAACACCAACTGCAGAAATACTAAGAATTAAAAAATCTAAAAAAGATGCTGTCTCAGCTGACTCATCTGAAGAATGTAAAACTTCTTCGTGAATATAGTGCTCGTACTTATCTAGAGTTGCTTGATAGTCTTTAGCTGCAGCGGGACATAGAACAAGAAATATATTGAGAAGTTTTTCTCTAGAGGCTTCATCGTAAATTTTTGCTAGAGAGATTGCTTCTACTCCTACTGCTTTAAAATTTTCCCACTTCTTTTCTAGATTTGAGTAGAGTTCCTTCTCTATAGGGTTCGTTAGTTTTTCAGATAGTCTTTTCGATACGGCCTCATATGCACCAACTGCTTTTATGGAGTCTTCAATTGCTTGAATTCTGTCATCCTCAGGAAGATGTTCTAGCCCTAGGGTCCTAACTGCAATTCTGGTCTTTTGATAATTTATATCCATTCTTGAAAGAAGAGTACTTCTTGGAATAACGTCTTGACTGATTTCATGTGAGAGCTCAATGAAGTGCTGAAACCCAAAGAATGATACAGTTCCAATTATTAAACTTACAGAAGACATGAATAGACACAATAGAATTAGTTTTATTTTAAAATTTATATTTTTCATAAATCCTCGCATTATATGATTACTTTTGATCCTATCGGTACGAGTTTTTAAAGCTTTACGGCTTAAAACTGTAGCTAAAGTTAAGGTGTTTAGATTTGAGATAAGTTTAATTGAGTTATTCAAAGAGGCTTATTGATTACTGAAATAGAGATCATTTAGTCTGATCTGGAGTGAAGTTTTAGGCCCAAAAATGGCGACATTTATAAGTACTTGATTTTAGATTTTTTATGGCCTCACAAGATCTTACATCTCGCAATTTATCATGTACGAAATGCCTTTGTTAGTGGTACATTGCTCGAACACACACACATATATTTCATGCAAAGGATAAGCTGTGAAATTGAAGAGACTTGTTATTCAGGGATTTAAATCCTTTAAAGATCGTACAACTATTCATTTTGACGACGGTATTACTGGTATCGTTGGGCCAAATGGTTGTGGAAAATCAAATATTGTTGATGCCTTATTTTGGGTAATGGGTGAGCAGTCTGCTAAGCACCTTCGTGGTAAATCTATGAAGGACTTAATTTTTGCAGGTTCATCTAAGTACAATCCTGGGGCATATGCTGAGGCCACACTTGTTCTTGGTAATGATGATGGAAAACATATTCATATTGGAAATAAGGTTTCTAGTCCAACTGAAATTCAGTTAACTAGAAAGCTTTATAGAAACGGTGAAACTGAGTATCGAATAAATAACTATCCTGCGAGATTAAAAGATATTCAAGAAGTATTCATGGATACTGGTGCAGGTGCAAAGTCATACTCAATTATTGCACAAGGGGAGATCAACAGACTCGTTCAAGCGAAGCCAGAAGAGCGTCGTACAATGATTGAGGAAGTTGCCGGAATTACTAAGTTTAAAGTTAGAAAGAAAGAATCTCTAAAGAAAATTGAACAAACAGAACAAAATTTAAATAGGCTTCAAGACCTTCAATCAGAGATTGAAAAGAACTTGAAGTCCCTGCAAAAACAAGCTGAAAAAGCAGAGCGTGCAAGATCTCTTAAAGAAAAAATTAAGAGAAATGATATAATTGTCCACTCTCATAAGGTTTACGATCTTCTTAAGGATTTAAGAGACGGTAGAAACTTATTAAATGAAAAAAATCTTGAACTTGAAGGTTGGGGAACAAGAAAAAATTCTCTTGAAATCTCACTTGAAGAGGAAAGATTTAAGAAAGAAGAGCAAACTGAAAAGATTGAAATTCTTCAAAAAGAAAGAAATGAAATCTCTACTCAACTAGCAACAGCTGAAGAGAGATTTTCTAACCTTTGTAAAACTCTTACTGATAAAGAAAACTTAATTGAGACAAGACAAAAAGAAATGTCTGAACTCGAAGAAGAACTTTTAGAGAGAGAAGAGAAGATCACAGCATTAGAGAGCTCTTTAGTTGAATTACAAACTAAGAATGAAGAAGCTGTAAACTTTGAAGAAGTTGAAGAGAAGATTGAACTACTTAAAGAGCAACTAGAGCTAAAAGTAGATCAAGTAGATTCAATGAAAGAAGGGATTGAGCAAAAGAGAACAGAGTTATCAGCTCTGTCTCAGACAGTATTCCAAAATTCATCAAAACTAGAAGAGTATGCTGCAAACCTTCAGGATATTACTGAAGAAATTGAAGCTCTCGAAACTCAGTACTCTGGTGTATCAACTCAGATCGCAGATGAAAGAGAAGCAGTTCACACTGCAGCAGAATTAACTGAGAGACTTACTGAGGTTGAAGCAACTCTTAAGTCTGATATTGAAAAACTAATCGCTGAAAATAAAGCGCTTGAAGCAGAGCTTAAAGAGAAGAGTAAGTCTTTAATTACAAAAGAATCAAAGCTTTCATCTCTTAAAGAAATAAGTGCTGCAATGGATGGTGTTAGAGAAGGTGCAGTAGAGTTTTTAGAGACTGTAGATTCTGAAAAATACCAGTTACTTGGAAACTTGATTCAGTGTGAAGAAACTCATGCTAAGGCCGTTCAAAATCTATTAAGTGATTTTATGGACACACTAGTTTCAACTGAAGACGAAGTTAGTCCTGTTTTAGATTGGTGTAAAAATAATAATGAAAAAGCACTAGAGTTCCTATCTCCAAATAAGAATGGGGATATGACTTCTGAAGAAACTCTTGAAAGATTAAGAGTTGCTACAGGAGGAGATATCACTCCAGTGCATGAGCTATTAAACCTTCCTGAAGAGTATAAAGCGAAATTGATTCCATTCTTTGATGGATACTTTATTGCTACAAACTTTGATCAAGATGTTTTTAAGTCTATTTCTGATTCAATAAAATATAAGGCTATTAGCTCTGTTGATGGTAAATCTCTAATAAGAAATGCTGGAAATGGTAAAATCTTAACAATGACTGGAAGCTCTGAAGGGCAAGGTGTTGTTGAGAGAAATAACCAGATTCTTGAACTTGAAAAAGATATCGAAATTTTAGAAGTTGAAGTAAATACTCTTGAATCTAAAACAGAAGAGCATTCAATCTCACTTGAAGAAAAAAGAGATGAGCTTGAGCTTCAAAGAAATCAACTTT
>NZ_JBFGYP010000148.1:0-6516 GCF_041587335.1 Halobacteriovorax sp. | reverse complement strand
CGGTGCTAGAACAGTCTTTTCACCTAGTAATATACTTGAACAGTAGCCCACAATGGTGTCATTCATAGTCGCTACGAAATGCCCCTCTGGGAAATTAGTAATTTGGCCTCTGATTACATCTTTTGAGTAGTCTTCGAGGTCTTTATAGGCCTTTTTAATCAGGGACATAATCCCTTTAATATCTTTAACATCTGCCTGTCTGATCTCTAATTTCATATCATTTTTCATAAATTCCCTGGAAAAAATCAATTTTCTACTAAACTATGACAAATTTTAGCATGTTTTATTTTATAAAATCGATATGAAAAACATTATATTAGTATTTTCTTTGTTTTTATCCCTCTCGAATTTCGCCTCCATAAGGTGGACAAAAATTCATTCCGAAAATGATATTGATATTTACTCTAGAACATCTAAAAGTGGGATTCTTCCATTTAGAGCTAAAGGTAAAATATCTGCGCCAATAAAGACTGTTTTAAATGCTCTTATGGACCTTCCTAATAAGAACAAATGGTCACCTAAGCTAAAGCAAGTAAAGATCCATGAAGTTTTAAATAGTAATGAAATGATTATTTCAGAGTATTATAAAACACCTTGGCCTGCTACAGATAGAGAGTTTCTCCTAAAGGGGAAATTAGAAAAGATCAGTGATAATAAGTACATCATCAAAGCACATTCTATTAATAATCATAAGTATGCTTCAAAATCTCACATACAGTCAGCTGTAGAGTACTTAGATGTAACCATTGAGGACTTAGGGGATAATACAACAGCAATAGATTTTAAGTTTCATGGAGACTTTAAGGGCTGGATGCCTGTTTGGTTAACAAACTTAATTCAAAAGAAGTGGCCTCTTCGCTTCATTCAAGGCCTAAACAGCTTTTTGGCAGAGAAAGTTTAAAATATTTTTATAAATTTGTCTTCAATCTAAAAGAAGCTACGCCCTTCCCCATCTCTTACCATATCAAGAGTTGAGCAGTGTAGCCCTCCTCCAAATAACCTTGAGTGTCTGAGTCTAGCGGTATGAACTTTAAAACCATTCTTTGCCAATAGCTCCGCTAAAGCATGGTCAGGATTTCCATCTTCATTAAATGTTACAACCTCTTTTTCGGAAAGAGAAAGAATATTAACATTTATATTCTGTGAAGCAAGATAGGTAGTATCAGCATCTGATTTATGACCATGAGGAGCTGGAACTTTTATACACTTCCACTTCCTAAGTTTCTCTGGAAGCTTATTAAGTTGTTGTTCCATGCTCGATGAATTAATTAATAATACTCCAGGAGCAAGCGGCATTAGCATTCCATCAATATGATGATCAGTCAGACAGACTGGATGAACATTTGCCTTACCTGATAAATGCTGTTTTAGCCAAATATAACCAAGATAGTGATTACGATTTGAAACATTCATTAGAATATCTTTTCCAAACTTTAAACATTGAGCCCCATCGAACATTATTTCATACTTATCAAAAGACCCTGTCTCTATTTCTTCTAAATTCTTTTTAAAGTCAAAATCATAAGACTCGTCGTTCATAATAGGTCTTGGTGAACTACTCCACTTAGCACCTTGTAAAAAATAACTTCGAAAGATACTTTTCATTAAATCATTTTCAAAATATCTCATTCTCCAAATACAAGATGTTTCTAAAATCTCATCACCATAAACGATAACTTGATCTCGAGGGTTAATTACTGGGCAAGTCCAGTCACTGAAATTAGGAGTATTAAATTCTTTTACTTCTTTTAACTTCTCAGGACGATGAACTTTTATATTTTGCGATATTAGAAAGCTAGAGAAGTTATCTAAGTCTTCTTGCCTTTGCTCAACAATTCGTTTTTGGAGATCTATTGAATTTTTAATGAATTCGTCTTTGAGGTTTTCATGGAAAAAGTATTTAAAGCTAAGATCGACGTTAATTCGGCTTATATTGTAGCAGTTTGCAACAATAACCTCTCTTAAAGTGTCCCACTCTGTATAAATATTAACCATAATGCTCTCTCTTCAACTCATTGCAATCTAGAAGCAATGAGTTCTCTTATCAATTATTTAATACTGTAGTATACTAACAAGAGTATGACGATACTGACCATAGGAGAAAGTCTTTGAAAAAAAAGCATGAGCAATGCCCTATTGCAACAAGTCAACTTTACCTACATTCCTCTGGGAAAGTTTACCCTTGTGGCTTTATTCAAGGACGTGAGGATATAGGAAATATTAAAGAATCCTCTATGAGAGATATCTGGCACGGAGAAAAGGCCACTACATTCAGAGCATCTCATCAACAAGGTCAAAGCTCTATCTGCACAGAAATGCAAGGAAAGTATAATTGTCATCTACTGCACAATCACATTAACCCCGAAAGAAATGATTCAAAAATACGAAGACTAGATATTATGATTGACTCATTTTGTAACTTAATTTGCATTATGTGTACCAATAGAAGTGAAGAAAATCGAGGCTTCACAAGTGAGAGGTTCTGGAAAGAACTAGAGGAATCAATCCTTCCCGACGTAGAAGAGATTGAGCTAGTTGGAGGCGAGCCTTTTGTTGTAAAAGATACTTACCGCCTTATTGATCTAGTAATGAAAGTAAAACCTAGTATACGCTGGTGTTTCGTTACAAATGGACACTTTGATTTTGATCGCTTATTAAAAAATAAATTAGAAAATTTAAATATATATTCTGCAGCTGTTAGTATTGATAGCTTTGACCCAGAAAGATTTAAAAAGATAAGAGTAAATGGGGATCTTAATAAGGCCCTTGATACTTTAGATAAAATCAAAATAGTAAGAGATAGTAAAAACTTTCACTTAACATGCAACTTCTTAATACAAAAAGATAACTACGACGAGATTCTTGCTGCAATTAACTTTTGTAAAGAAAAAGATATTCATTTCTATCCAATGCTCTTAAGAGAGCCTATCGATTTCTCTATATTGAAATTCGAAGACAATAAACTTGTATCTATAGTAAAAGATTTTTTAAATATCTATAAGCAAACACATGATTTAAAGATATATAATATTGCTCTAAAGATAATAAAATCAAAAGGAGCCTCCTTCATGCTAGAGGTCGCTGACTATCTCCCTAATTCTAAAGAGATAACTAATGACTAATAAGTTTCATTGCCCTCTGTGGGATGGAGCTCTAAGTTTCGACGCGGGACTTAGAAGAAGACTCTGCTGCCATGATCATACAGGTTTTTCAGAGGACTACAGTAAAAGTCTCTCTAATTTCAAACTACTTAAGGAAGTTAAAGAATCTTCAGAACAGGGAGAAGTCCCTAAGAACTGTACTGCTTGTTTTCAATTAGAAAAAGATACTGGAGACTCTCCAAGAAAATATTATCAAAAAATATTTTCTAATCATCAAAAGAAAAATGAATTAAAATATGTAGATATAACATTTGAAAATATTTGTAATCTCTCATGCTTCTCTTGTAAGCCTGCCTATTCTCAAAAAATAGAGAAAGAGCTTAACAGTTTAAATATCCATGTTAACAATGAAGGTCTAAGCGCAAGAGAATTCCAAGAAAAGTTCAATACGATTAAAGACCATATTATAGAAAATATTGCTCATAAATCTCTTGTCGTTATATCGGGAGGAGAGCCTGCCCTATCAAAGAATGTTGAAGAATTTATAACTCAACTTTCAAACGTAGAGCATTCTAAAACCATTACACTTAGAGTATTTACAAACTTAACAATTCCTTCTGATTGGATTCTAAAGTTTACCGAGCACTTTAAAAAGATTGAAGTAATAATCAGCATAGATGCTATAGGAGCAAGAGCAGAATATATTAGGTTTCCTTGTAACTGGAAAACAATAGATAGTAATTACCAATCATTAACTATCGAATCATTAAAGTACCCCAATATCGAAGTGAATGTTCATACAGTTCTTAGCATATTAAATTTTGATCATATTCCAACTTTAATTGAGTACTTTCTAAAGAGTGATCTAAACTTATTTCCCAGCTTCACTCCCCTCTCTAGCCCTAAATATTATATGATAGAAGGCCTTACAGAGAAGAAATTAAACGAGACAAGAAATAGTGTATTGAGTTACTTAAACAGCTTAGACATAGACACTATAAACCTGGAAAAACTAAATATATTAAAGTCACTTATAACAAATTTAAAATGCTCTAAGGAAAGCCTTTTAATGGAATTAATTCTTCATCATAAAAAGATCGACACTTTAAGAAAAACAACACTATTAAAAGAAATTGAATACTTAGCTCCTTAGTTCTACTACTAAATACTTCAAATATAGATAAAAATTATCCTGTGGGTAGAAGTAACACTTTAAAAAATCATGATATAATAGATTAATTTTGTAGGAGAAAATTTGCTATCTATTGAACATTTTTATTTATTCTTTTTAATATTTGTTTGTTTCATATTTCAAAAGAAACGACCAAGGTCAGTGAGTAAAAACTCTACAAATGGCATCTTAGAAGACAGTAAGTTTTTAATCTTTAATGAAGTTATACTTTCTTATTTTCTAGCAAAATCTTCAAGCTTCTTTAGTGACAAGTTCTCATTAGTACTTTCATCAATAACAATTGATATATCTACATATCACCCTTTATTACAACTATGTATTTTATTTGTTATCTTTGATGCTATAAGCTTCTTTACTCACTACTCAGCACATAGATATTCATCTTTATGGAAAATCCATAAGCTACATCACTCTGTTTTAAACCTAAATCCTATTGCAACCTTTAGACACTCACTACTTGGACATATATATTTCTATGCTATGGGAGCTATTCTTACATCCTTCATTCATGTATCTGAAGGTATTAGGATGGCCACATATTTTATTACGATAACAGCAGATGTTATCCAACATACGAATGTTAAACTCACAATCCCTTATTTTTTGAACTATATTTTTATTTTTCCAGATAACCATTACTATCACCACAGCAAAGTGAAATATAAGAAGTATGGGCAAAACTTTGGATTGCTTTTAACTATATGGGATATAATGTTTGGAACTTTTTATTTACCAAAATCTAAAGATACTGAAATAGGTCTAGAAAATGATGACTTACCAAAGTCGTTTATAAAGAGAATGCTCTATCCTCTTATTTAATCAAATCGTATTTCTTTAAATTTTCAAATATATTCTTTGCCATATACTCATACCCTAACGGTTGAAAATGGTTATCATCTGCAAATAATTTTTCTTTCCCATATTTTTTAATTAGAGGCCTAAAGTAGTTAAAGTTATCAACAAGGTATGCATTTTCATATTTAGACACTGAAGTGGCCATATCATTTGCTCCCTTAAAGTCTGATGCATAAGTGAGGCTCATAACTTTAAAATTATATTTTTTAGATAATTCAAGAATTTTTCTCCACGCAAAAGTACGAGCTTTCAATATTTCAGACTCTATATTTTTCTTTTTAAGGAAGAAGTTCTCAGCAGTTTTGTACAGCTCACTACTTCTTAAGTGCTCTACACCTTGAGTTGATATCAGTAGAAAATTTTCAATATCTTTTGAAGTATACTTACTTTGAAAAAGCATTAATTGAGACATTATATGTAGAGAAATGGGCGCATTTCTTTCGTCATTCCAAAAATACAGAGGATAGTCCCCTCCAAACTCTATTAATACAGATAGGGCCTCATCATATCTCATCTGCCCAGTAAGTCCTCTAATCCTTGGTATAATAATTGTGTTAAAAATGAATCTGGCCTTATCATCAAAGGAGAATTCATTTTTTTCTCCATCTAAGTATTGTCTATAATCATCTAGAATTGCTGTCACTTGTTCTTCATATAAAGGCCAATTTAAGGTTCCACTTTCCTTATTTGTTTTAATTGTTTCATATAAGTTTGCTAATTCACTTAACACCTCATTTGAAATCTCTCGATCACCGCCTAGTACTCTTCTATCGACTAATTCAGTTTTTATATGCCTAAGTACCTTATATACTCTTAATTTCTTATACCAAGGGAGTTCTGGTACAGAGAAATTTGATACCTTCTGTTCATCTCTTCGAGGTGGAGTTAAACCGCTAAAAGTATAATAAAATGAATCTGCGGCCCCAGTTAAAACAATTACAATTGCAGGTAAGTTCTCTCTTTCAGTCTCTGCTAATATCTTCTCTAGCCTTTGGTACACACCCCAAGTTGGATCCTCACATTGTCCTAGATTCAATACTGAATAATTATACCCATGACGATTGAGAATCTGAAATAAGTATGAAGGGTAACTCTCGACTGCACTTACATTTCCTGCATTAGTAAATGAATCACCAATAGACCAAATACTCATTTTCTCATCATTGACCATGAACTTTTCATAGTCTCTCTCTGAATCATAGTTCATGCTCTCAGCGCTCAGTACTTTCAGATCACTTGATCTTATATTTTCAAACACATATCCAGAAAGGCGCAAACCGACTTCTAGAAAAGTAATACTTATAAAGCTGGATATTATAAAAAGTAGAATACCTATCTTATTTATTTTCATACAATATTTCCTAAACT
>NZ_JBFGYP010000147.1:0-6670 GCF_041587335.1 Halobacteriovorax sp. | reverse complement strand
TTATAGAATTCTCTTCAAGTCTATTCCTTCTGATAGGCCAATTTATGGACTGCAGTCTACAGGTATTGATGGCGTATCTGCACTATGTAAAAGCTTTGATGATATGATCTATGAATACTTCCTTGAGATTATGAGTTTATCTCTAAATAGTCCTCTTACCTTTATTGGAGGATCTATGGGAGGACTAGTTGCTTATGAAGTTGCTAACTTCTTAAGACAACAGGGAGAAGATATAGAAAAGCTCATTATGCTTGATACTTTTGGGCCAAATTATACAAAGAAAGGATCTACTAGAAAGAAGATTACTTGTTCTAAAATATTAGAAAAACTTCGATGTAAGTTTAATCACTACTTTAATAAAGCTTCTCTTTCATTTTATAAACTGCTTGGAAGATCTATTCCTCATGATTTAAGGTTTTACTTCGTAGAGCTAAATAATTTTAAACTTATGAGAAATCATAAGGTATCTAAATATGATGATCATTTAATTATGATTAGAGGCCGAAAAACTATCTCTGGAAGAAGTGCAGATCCAAATCTTGGATGGGATGGAATGGTTGGAAGTATTGAAGTTCATTATACAGAATCTACTCATGATGAAATTGTAGAGTCCAAAGATGCAAGATCAGTGTTAAAAGAGATACTTAGTAAGTAGTCGTCTTTGTATTTATTCCTACTAGCTCTTTTAAGACAACTAGAAAGTGAGTAATACCGCATAAGTCGGCTTCAAACTCAATATCTGTTTTCTCATCGCTATCTAAAAAACGTGGATAAGCTAGAGGATCTGTGTTTCGACTCACAAGAGCGGGGTCACAAGTCGTAGCTGTTTTTAATCCGAGTTCCTTTAGGGTAGATAAGTGCTTTGGACTCCAGATTCCTGATGGATAGCAAAAATGATCTAATTCTACTCCAAGAAGATCCTTTAAGTACTCTCTGTTCTCTAAAACTTCTTTTTCACATTGCTCTCTTTCTATAGGGAGTCTATGCCTATGTGTATGGAGCTGAATATCAACACCTTTATTATATGCTTCTACAATATTCTTATTGGTATCAAGTTTCATGAATTTATTTTCCAAATTTTTAGAAAGCTCTACATCAAATGTTAATCTGATCTTTTCTAATAATTCTTGTCTCTCGTTCTCTTTTAACTTTGTTTCTCCGTATTTTATAATCTCCCACATCTTATGATTTTTAACAGGAAGGTCTAATGTCTTTACTAATTCTCTTGTTGGTTTCTTTTTCCAGAAGAAATATCTTACTGCTAGTCTAAAAATAGGGTTTTGATACTTTTGATAGTAGCTTGTAATGTAAATAGTACTATCATATGAATACTCTTCTAGAACTGGGAGAGCTAATTCAAAAGTACTGATAAAGCCATCATCAAATGTAAGGACAGCACTTGGCTTATCTATTTCACCTCTTATATTCTTTTCATGGGCATCATTTAGTTTAAGTATGCTGATATTATATTTTTTTAATATCTTCATTCGTCTCTCAAAGGTGTCTTGAGCGATGAATAAGCTCGGTATAAAAAGGTGTTCATCCTCATAGGAAAGGCCATGATAGCAAAATATTCTTAGCTTTTTACGTGTTAAGAATAGTGTTAGATTAAATACACCAACAAGTTTTAAAATTTTAAAAATAAATATTTTAATTTTGCGCATTAATTTCAGCCTTTATTTTACGTATAGGAACTATTATATATGATGAATCATTTTTTTTCTTTTAGTATTTTCTTCCTAAGTTTACTTCTCTCAAGCCATTCTTATTCTATATCTGACAGTTTTACTCATAAGAAATGGTCAGCATGGGGAAATGGAATCCATATATATGATCAGTATGTTGGTCACAAAGAAAAAGGTTCACTTCATCTATCTGTCTCTACAAATCAAAAATCGACCTTCTATAAAAAGTTCACTAATCTCAGTCGTAACGAATATACAATTTCCTTTTGGATAAAAGGCTCTAGAGTTCAAGAGGGGAAGTGGAATAGGTCGTTTTGGACTTTTTATGATGGTGGTTACGGTGAGAAGAGTTGTTTTGAAGATATTCAAGGCTCATTTGGTTGGAGTCTTGTAAAATGTCCAGTCAAAGTTAAGAATGGTGAACTATCTTTTTGGTTTCGATTACAGTCAACTGGTAGCGTGTGGATAGATGATTTTATTATTAATTCCTATAAGTCAAAAGATACCTCTTATTCCTTAAACTACATAGACCCTAGCCCTTTTAAGTATTTTGAAAATAAAAGATGTCTACAGAAGTCACTAGACGAAGTTAGAGATATTTACCCTCGAGGTGAAGACTATTCTCCATTTAACTCTTTTTTAAATGTGGCCGGTCAAAAAGCTGCTCATCTCGAAAAGACTAAATTCTATAATTTAGATATTGCAGCTCTAAGTGATATTCGTTGGTCTAATTATGACTTTATCGAACTTGTAATCAACCTTCAAGATAGAAGTATGTCTGAAGTTCAAATGGCCATTGAAGATATTGAAAGTAATGATTATTGGAGTAAATTAAATTTTAAATCAACCTTAGTCCAAGGTGATAATACAATTCTATTTCCTCTCAAAAGGGCCGTTGGGGAACGTGGCTCTACAAAAGATGGAAGAAAAATAGATTATGAAGCCCTGACTAAAATTTGGATATCAATTGACCCTGATGGACGTTTTCCTAATTCTGATTTGATTTCTTTAAAGAGAGTCTCGTTGAAGAAGGGAAAACATGTGCAGACATTCAAAGGACTTAGGCTTTTTGATTTTGTAGAGAAATCTGATGATGCTTATGATTGCTTCAATCCAGTAACTCCTTTCCATGTTCTTACTGCTGAAGATGAGTTTGGATTTTCAAAGAAAGTCGATAAGAGTCATGACTCAATATATTCGGATAAATTAAATAGAGATACTCTGTTAGTTAATGAGAATGAATTCAATGTTCGCTTACCAAATGGGAAGTATAAAGTTTTACTGAATTGGAATATGTTAGGTTATTGGGATGTTCCATTTTGGCACAATCGAACTTTATCTATCCAGGGGGAAGTTGTAAAGATGGAGTCGAGGTCAAGCGTCGATGAATATTTAAAAGACTTTCTTAGATTTGAAAATATTGAACCTTCGCATGGTGATCACCCATGGGATCTTTATTTATCAGATGTTTTTAAGCCACTTGAATATGAAGCGGAAGTGAAAAACAACCAACTAAAGCTAGGGTTCTCTGGTGATGAGTCTGGTATTGCTCTAAATTGGATGGCCATTTACCCTGTTATTGAAAAAAAGAAGGGAGAAGAGTTTATAGAGCAATTAAATATACAACTAAGAGACGACTTTAAACTTATTGGTCGATATTCTCCTGGTGTAGTTAAGGAAGTTCAAGAGACTCATGTATCATTTCTTGATGATTTATCTAGAGTAACTCCTTTAGGTTCTTATCGCGTAGCTAGGAAAAAAATTAATAAATCTACATTAAGAGGATTAAAGAACGTATTTAACTTTGTTGCCTTTAGTAACAATGAGGAATCACTGGAGCTTAGTATTGAATCAAAACAGAATAAGTGTTTTTCATATGAGTGGAATAGAGGTCAATATCAATTCATCTCTCAAGATCGTAATCATGAAACATATATAATAGGTACAAAGCAGTTAAGAAAATTAAATACTAAAAGTATAATACCTACAAAAATAAACAATCAGCTTCTTTTGAATCTTACAGTCTTAGAGAGTTGTAAGCAAAGTAAAGTAAGCTTAACTGCTAAAATAAAACTTGGAGCTAAGACATTCTCTTTCCCAATTAGTGTCAATATCTTAAAAGGGTCGTTGTATGATTTAGACATGCCCGTAGGATTCCTTGGATTCAATCCATTATCCTATAAGTACTATCTTACTGACTATAACTCGAGTGATGTACATAAAAGTATAAAAGATTGGTCGTTCAAGTACTTAGAAAGAATTACTAATGATGGTTTTACAACATTCAGCACTGCTAATGATCCTACAGACCCCCTTTTCAATAATATTATGAACTCTGCAAAATCAAGTAATAAGATAAAAGCTGTATTTTCATATGGCTCTGATAAAGACCTTACAGACTATCTACTTAAGTCTAATTCTGTAGAGTTAAACCTCTTTAAAAAGAAATTGAAGCAATGGCCAAAGTTCGTTCATACTTTTTCTGATGAGGCCGGTGGCTACTCTGATCGTATGGATGAAGATATTTCCCTTGGTACAAAAATAAGAAAGAAAGCTCCCTTCTTACTTTTAGGAGGATTTTCTTCAATGGATAAGTCTCATAGAAGAATTAATAAAATCTTTGATGAAGGCTCATATTCTAATCTGAATAGTAAAGAGCTTCGTAATATAAAGAAGTGGGGGATATATAATCCAGCAAGTCTCCCTCTAGATAATCCTCAATTTGCTTTTGGTGCAGGATTATATATCTTAAAATCTAAAGGTCTATCTCACTTACTAGGGTGGCACTTGAGTGCGAACCAGAACTATCCTTACTATGACTTAGATGGTCGTGAGAATGATGCAATGATGTTGTATCCGACGTCTTCAGGAGAACTCCTATCTACGATTAAATATGAGCAAGCAATTCAAGGAGTCATTGATTACAAACTTTTAAACTTTTTAGAGGTAAAGGCAAAGTCCTTGGGAAACAAGGGAAGAAAAGCTTTGTCTTGGCTTAAAACTATTCGTAGTAAAAATATCCTCGACAGAAATAAAGGATATATTAAAAATAATTCCCCTAAATTTCTTTCTAGCGAAGAAATAAGAGCGAAAGTTTTTTACTTTCTTAAGAAGTTATAGTAAATACCTCTTTTCTCAATCTCTGCTTTAGTCAGCACTATGTAACTTTTATTCTATCATGAAAAAGTTACTGCATTAGCATTATGCTGGTGCTAGATTTCGGCTAAATTGATCATTGAGATTGGGGGGAGTTGATGTCTGCAACTGAATTTTTTAGCTTAACAAATTTTAATATTACAGGATATTTCTATACGAATACTCCTTTATTTAATGCCGTGAAAGTTGAAGATAGATGTAGTGGAGCTATCTCTAGAGTACTCGCTCTTATAATGCTTATTATTTTTTCACCTCTATTATTAACTGTTGCTGCAGTCATAAAACTTAGCTCAAACGGCTCTGTATTCTACAAGCAGGTTAGAGTTGGTAAAGATGGAAAAGAATTTGAAATCATTAAGTTTAGAACTATGTTCACTGATGCTGAAGCTAAGACTGGTGCAGTTCTCGCCACTAAAGACGATGTTCGTGTAACTAAAGTTGGCAAGCTATTAAGAAAATCTCACATTGATGAACTTCCTCAATTACTGAACGTACTTCGTGGGGAAATGGTTTTTATTGGGCCACGCCCAGAGAGACCAGTATTTGTTAATGACTATGACGAAAGTATTCCAAATTATACAAAGAGAAAGTTAGTGAAGCCGGGAATCACTGGATTTGCTCAGATCTGCTTACCATATGATGCAGTAGCTAAAGAGAAAATTGTTTACGATAGCTTCTATATTGATAATAAAGAATCTCTTCTTTTCAATGTTATGATTTGTTATTACACAGTTAAAAAGATGGTATTTTTTAAATCTTTTGCTGAGCTTTCAGCTTAACTAGACTCAAAATACTTATATGAAAACATGGCCTGCTAATATGCAGGCTTTTTTTTTTGTAAAAAATGAGTGTTCAGTTCCTAGTTTATAGATCAACTTAAAGCTTAGCCTTTCTAAACTTTAAGTGTGTGAACATTCTCTCTAGTGTATGGCCTGTAATACGAAACTTAGCTTTCTACTACAGACTGTAGAGAGTGTTTAAAATAAGTTCTTTCTATAGGTTATCAAGCTCAATAGTGTATGCGACACCTATCTTAGCAAACATTAATGCATGAACAGCATTGTTGTTTGATTTGTCAAAGGTGTCTTCTGCGGTGTGTTCGTGAGGGTTTTGTTCACTTGGAATAGCATCTACAGGAAAACTTGCATGATAGCTTTCGTAGTTCCAGGCAGCATGATCAGAGCAGCCATATCCACATGGTACATAACCCCAGTTTACTTTAAGGTACTCATCTATGATCATGGCCAGAAAGTTATTTTGCTTTTTAGATGTATTGTCATCAATGAGGGCCATATCATAAGTTGTCCCTTTGTAGTTCACACCATCGATTTGTAAAACACCATCTACTTCTATATCTTTCTTTGCATATTCTCTTGCTATTTCATAAGAGCCTAGGATTCCAACCTCTTCTGCAGCGTAGGCAATGAATTGAACAGTCTTAGTGGGCTTAAAGTTTGTTTTCATCAATACCCGAAGTATTTCATTTAAAACGCCAATACCTGCTGCATTATCATTCGCCCCTGGAGCATGAGAGTGTACGCCTTCATCATCTGTATTGATTGAGTCAGCATGGCCTCCGACAATGATTCTTTTATCACTCTTTCCTTTTATCGTTAATATTACTGATGGTTGAGGAGACTCTTTATGTTTGTAATATTCTATATTTACATCACTTCTATGTGCTGTTAATTCCTTCCAGTTACTATAGATCCACTGCATAGTCTCAAGGCCTTCTTTACTGGCATGATATCTTGTGTGGTAGGAAGTTAAATGAATAATATCTTTTGATATATTTGGCTCACTAAGAAGATCCATTGCAACTTTAACTT
>NZ_JBFGYP010000146.1:0-6700 GCF_041587335.1 Halobacteriovorax sp. | reverse complement strand
TGAATCTATCGAGAGAGATTCTTCAAAACATTCTCTACGAATAGGATATCCAGAGTAAATCGTTTTATTCTTTGGAAAGTATTTAATAGACTCTTCAAAACTCACAAAGACCTTATTTGCAAAAATTGAACAGATCTTATTAGCAAGACCCACTCTACTTGTTTGCTCATGAATAAATATCTTTTTTCCAGTCAACCTTGCCGCCACAACAACAGGGACAGAAACAAATCCACCAGTTGAAAAGATTAGAGTATTTCTTGGTTTAAATAATAGATAGAAAAATGACTGTAGAGTCCCTACTATAATTTTAAATATATCTATAAAGTTTTCGATGGAAATATAACGTCTAAGTTTTCCAGTAAAAATTGATTTGTACTTAATATCAAACTCTGAAATTAAGTTTTTTTCAATACTATCTCTACCACCAATATATGAAATATTTAAATCGCTTTCATTTATCAATTCTTTAATCAAAGTGATTGCCGGCATTACATGACCACCACTTCCACCACCAGTAAATATAATATTTTTCACTTTAATCTCCTATCTAGATTTATATCATAAAGAACTTTTTTACCTTCAACAATTAATTGTTCACAAAAAATCAAGATTTAACCCTGTTCTTCGAATAAGACGTTAAGCAAAAAAATATATTCAGGAGTTATTATGAAAAACTTAATATTAAGTGCAATGGTTATTGCAACAACAAGCTCTTATGCAGACTTTAAATCGATAGAGGTATCAGACTTCACAGGTAATTATAGAAAGCCCGACGGTAGTGCTACAGCAGCAAAACTTACAATACCAGAGTCAATTACTTCAAGAATTAATATCGAACTTAAGGGTGTTGAAGATGGCTATCTTCTAGAATTCGGTAATGAAGAATTCCACTTTAAGAATCCTCCTTCATTTATAAATGATATTGATTCAGCCAGTTGGAGTAAAATTAACTACACAACAAAGTCTACTCAAATGAATGGCTCAATCGATTTTATGAGTTCAAATGTTGCTGATTCAGAAATGAATATACAAAAACTATCTGCAAAGTGTTACGAGAATAGAGCTTTTCCAGAAATGTATGGACTGCAACTACTTGATGCATGTTTAACAAATTCAAAATTTTCAGTATCGTATTTTCGAAGTAATCAATTATCAAGTGCCTACAATATTCTCTTAGAACTTCCTGGAATAGAAAATGTCGTGGCCTCAGATATATCTATAAAAAATGCAACTTTATCGACTTCTAAGAACTCATTTAAATTTGCAGGAAAAGTAGATTTAGGAATCAGTGCGAATATTAAAATTGAAGGAAAATCACAATTAGACAAAGAAAATAATAAAGTAATACTAAAGATAGATAAAGCGAAAGCAAGCTTTCTAAATATCAAAGGTAGACTTTTTGATGAATTGAAGAAGTCTGAATCAAAAACATTTAAAGTAAATGAGCCTTATATATATATTTATCTTAAATAATACTTTGGCCTGCGGCATGTGCAGATGCCCAGGCCCATTGAAAATTAAACCCACCAAGTTGACCAGTAACATCTACAACTTCACCAATAAAGTAAAGGCCTTTCACTTTCTTAGACTCAAGTGTTTTAGAAGAGAGCTCCTCTGTTGATACTCCTCCTCTCATCACTTCGGCCTTCCTATACCCTTCAGTTCCAGATGGGGTGAACTGAAAGCCTTTTAAATCAGAAATAACTTTATTAAGTAACTCATTAGAGTAGTCTGCCAAGTTATCAGTAAGAGAGAGTGTCTCTCTCTTGCACCAATATTCTACAAACTTCTTTGGAAGATGATTCTTAAGGAATGTATCTATTGATCTCTTAGGGTGAGATCTTCTATATGAAATTAAATTATCAATCGTCATATTAGGTAGAAAATCTATAGTTACACTCTCTCCAGCATTCCAATAAAGAGAGATCTGTAAAATAGCTGGTCCACTAAGCCCTCTATGAGTAAATAGTAAGTCTTCATCAAAGCTAATTTTATCATTAAAAATTCTGACAGGAAGAGCTACTCCAGATAGAAGACTTGTCTTTTTTAACAGTGATTCACTTAACTTATATGGTACTAATGCAGGCTCTACTGAGGTTATAGACATACCAAATTCTTTTGCTATCTTTAGTCCGTAGTCATTGCCACCTATTTGTGCAATAGGAAGTCCTCCGGTAGCTAAAATTAAATTCTTAGCCTCAAATTCACCAGTAGCGGTAGAAATAAAAAATGAATCACCTTCTTTTCTAATTTGTTGGGCGCTACAGTTTAAGATAATTTCAGCATTATATTTTTTGCACTCACTCTCGAGCATATTTACAATTTCTCTTGCAGAGTTTTTACAAAAGAGCTGTCCTTCAGCCTTTTCGACATACTCAATACCATAGCTCTCAACTAAGTCTAAGAACTCGTACGGGCTATATCTTTTCAATGCAGATTTAAAAAAATGAGGATTTTGACTTAGGAAATTTTCGTGAGTAGCAAATAGATTTGTAAAATTACATCTGCCACCACCAGAGATAAGAATTTTCTTACCTAGATTTTTATTGGCCTCTAAGAGGAGTGTTTCTTTTCCCCTCTTAGCACAAACAGAAGCGGCCATAAGTCCAGCCGCTCCTCCACCAATTATAATGACGTCATAATTCTTAGGCATAAGAATTAGTCTCTATTGTAAGACCTCTTAGCCCCATCTTCACCATTTGAAGATGATCTAAAAGAGTTTCTTCTACTAGATGGATCAGATCTTCTATTACCACCTCTAGAGTCTCTTCTTGGTCCACCACCTCTAGAATCTCTTCTAGGAGCTGGTCCGGCCTTTGTTGCTTCAAGAACACCAGTGTGACCACCAGCAGATACTTTTGCTACAAGAAGAACTTTTTCTTTATACTTGTCAGAAACTTCGAAGAATGAAAATTGATCTTTTAAATCAACTCTTCTAATTTCTCTTTCTTCAACACCAGTTGCACCAGAAACTGAAGATAAGAACTCTTTAAGATCGACACCATGTTTCTTACCAACACCAACGTAGAATCTAGCATAACCAGATGCTCCTCTAGCTGCTCTTGGTCCTCTTTCTGGTCTATCGCCTCTAGCAGAACGTTCTCTAGGGTTTCTAGAGTTTCTGTCACCTCTTTCAGGTCTTTCACCAGGTACCATTTCGATACTTGATTTCTTAGAGTATCTATCCATGTTTTCTTTGAACATATAGTTAAACATAACTTTTACAAGTGCATCTTTATCCATATCTTTTAAAGACTCTTCAAATACAGAAAAGCTTGAGTCAACATTTTCAGACTCTGCAAGTTTGTTTGATACTTCTTCAAGTTTTACAACTTCGTTTTTAACTAGAGCATTTTTAATCTGCTCAACAGTTGGAAGCTTACCTTGTTCAATCTTAGTGTTCATTAGTCTTTCAAGCATTCTAATTCTAAATTTCTCAGAACTATCAATGATTGTATAAGCTGAACCTTTTTGACCTGCACGTCCAGTACGTCCAATTCTGTGAACATAAGACTCTAGATCTTGTGGAAGACCGTAGTTAATTACATGTGTAAGGTTATCTACATCGATCCCTCTTGCAGCAACATCAGTACAAACAAGAAGTTTAACTTTCTTTTTCTTGAAAGCTCTCATTGTTAGATCTCTTTGCATTTGAGACATATCACCGTGAAGTGCATCAGAAGGAAAACCTCTGAAGTTAAATTCATCAGATAGTTTCTTAGCGTCTACTTTAGTTCTACAGAATACGATTCCGTAATAGTCAGAAAGTGAATCTAAAATTCTACAAACTGCTTCACCAAGGTTACCTCTTTTAATTAAGAAGTACTTCTGCTCAATATCTTCATTACTTAAAGTTTTCTTTGCGATTTTAATAATCTCAGGGTTATCTAAGTAAGTTTGGATTAAGTTTAAGATTTGCTTTGGCATTGTTGCTGAGTACATCCAAGTCTTCTTCTTGTCTCCAAGCTCTGAAAGAATTGTCTTAACATCATCAATGAATCCCATATCAAGCATTTCATCAGCTTCATCAAGAACAGCAAGCTTTGCGTTCTCAAGCTTTAAAACACCTCTTTTTATTAAGTCTAAAACACGACCAGGAGTACCAACAACAACTTGTGGTCTACCTCTTTTAAGTGTTCTGATTTGTCCGTCTAGTGGAACACCACCGTAAACAGAAAGAAGTTTAATAGTATCGTGCTTACAGAAAGATCTCATCTCTTCAGTAATTTGGTTAGCAAGCTCTCTCGTTGGACTTAAAACGATTGCTTGAACATCTCCACAGTTTCTATCAATTTTTGCAAGTAATGGTAGAGAGAAAGCAGCTGTTTTCCCAGTACCTGTTTGTGCCTGTCCAACAAAGTCAGTATGCTTCTCTAATAGTAGAGGAATAGCTTTTTCCTGAATGTCAGTTGGAGTTTTGTAGCCCTTGTCTTCGAGTGCACGAAGCAACGACTCTGGCAGAGTAAAGTCAGTAAAGTTCATTTTTCACCTTTGGTTGTTAGCTCAGACATTTAGTGCTACCCAAAGAGTAAATCCCTTACTCACCTACTGAAAGATTGATTTTTCACAATCACCGAGATGCCACTAATTCGTCTGAAAATTAATTCTTAAGGTCTCTATTTACGACAAATAGCGCTATAAGGCCAGTTCTTTGAAAAATATTCAATAACTTAACTATGTTTACCATTAGTTAAGCTACTGAATACTCATATAATAATTAGTTTAGACCGAAATTTTTTAGTATAAAAGAGTACACCATGGCCTCTTCATTGAGGTATTCAAACCTCCCACTCGCTCCACCGTGACCAGCTTCCATATTTGTGAACATATGCACTTCTGACTTTCCGAGGTTGCGATCCCTAATTCTGGCAACCCATTTAGCAGGCTCCCAATAGGTCACTCTTGGGTCATTAAGTCCTGCAGTAGCTAGAATATTTGGATACTCAGTTTCTTCTAAATTATCGTATGGAGAATATGATTTAATATAATCATAGTATTCTTTATATTCTGGGTTTCCCCACTCTTTATATTCAAGTTCAGTTAGAGGAAGGTCCTTATCTAGCATTGTTGTAAGAACATCAACAAATGGAACTTGAGCGATAATAGTTTTATAGAGTTTTGGTGCAATATTAGTAATGGCCCCCATTAAGAGTCCACCAGCACTTCCACCCATTGCAATAATATTTCCCTCTTTGCCGTAACCTAGAGAGCAGAGTCCTTTTGTTGAATCGACAAAATCAAAGAAAGTATTCTTTTTAAATAAGAACTTTCCTTCCTCATACCACGATCTTCCAAGAGTTGAACTTCCTCTTGGATGGATGATTGCAAAGTTAAATCCTCTTTCAATAAGGGATAGGTAATCATCTCTAAATCCGGGTTCAACAGAGTGTCCATATGAACCATAGCCGTAAACGAAAAGAGGAGCTTCTCCATTAAGTTCAGTAGATTTTTTCCTCAGAGTTGAAACAGGTACTTTAGATCCATCTCGTGCATCAATTAAAAGTCTTTCAACAATGTAATCATCAGAATTAAAATTTGGAATTTCTTGAACCTTAAGTTCTTCTATTTTTTTAGTATCAACATCGTACTCAAGAACTGACCAAGGTGTATTTAATGAAGAGTAACTGAGTCTAAACTTATTCATCTCATACTCAAAATTTTCTCCTTCAGAAGCAGAGTATGCGACCTGAGGAAATTCAATAAAGTCACTCTTACCACTTTCATGATTTATAAATTCAAATTTAGTTAGTCCATTTTCTTTAATTGTAACAACAGCAAAATCTTTAAAAGACTCATAGTTAACAATATACTTTTCATCACTTCCTTCGATAACCTCTTCCCAATTATCTCTAGAACATTGATCAACAGGACACTTAACAACTCTAAAATTATGGTGTTCGTCATTGGTTAGAATGAAAAACTCTCCATTGTGATGATCAACATCATACTCAAATTTCTCATGTCTTTTTTCAACGAGCTTTACTTCACCATTTGGGTCATCAGCACTGATATATGAGTACTCACTAGAAATACTTCCTGCACTCATAAAGAAAATATATTTCAGATCATTTCCTTTAGAGCAATGAACAAAGAACTCTCCACTATCTTCAGTGTAAAGAACTTTATCTTTTTCAACCTCTTCTCCAAGTTTATGAAGACGTACTTCATATGGGCGAAGTTTTTCATTTAGAACATTGTAACAAAAGTGTTCACTATCACTGAACCAACAGATAGAGCTATATGAATTTTCTATAACTTCACTATAAAGCTCATTCGTTTCTAAGTTCTTAATAAATAGCTTATAAACTTCATCACCTTCTTCATCTATTGTGTAGGCCATAAGTTTTGTATTTGGTGATATTGAATAAGATCCAATATCCATATAGTCTTTATCTTTTGCTAGCTCGTTACCGTCTAATAGAATTTCCTCAGGGCCATCCTCTCCAAGCTTACGGCAATAGATTGGATACTCACCACCAAGTATATAGCGATTGTAATAATAGTAAGCCCCTTCTTTAGAAGGAACTGTTTCATCCACTTCTTTTTTTCTAGATCTCATTTCATTATAGAGAACTTTCTGAAGATCTTTCGTATCTTCTAGGTATAGGTCTAAATTTGTATTTTCATTATTTAAAAAGTCTTTAACGTCAGAGTCTTCTTCTAGATTTCTCATCCAGTAATACTCATCAACTCTAACTTC
>NZ_JBFGYP010000145.1:0-6703 GCF_041587335.1 Halobacteriovorax sp. | reverse complement strand
TATATAGTTCTGATTTTGATATAGGCTTTAAGGCTACATATAATCAGGCTAATCTCGCCGTAGCAAAGAGGATGGTTGAGATAGTTTCATGTGAGTCTGTAGATGAAGAACTATTGAAGAAATTAACTCTTCCTTCAGGAAGGTTTGAGTCTATTAAATTTAATGAGCATGTTGTAATTATAGATTATGCACACACTCCAGATGCTTTAGAAAATATATGTAAAACAATAAAAAAAGATTTTCCTGACTTTTGTCTTGTTGCAGTCTTTGGCTGTGGTGGAGATAGAGATAAATCAAAAAGACCTTTAATGGGAAGCGCAGTTGCTAAATTTGCTGATAGCATAATTGTTACTTCTGATAACCCTAGAACTGAAAATGCTGAAACTATAATCAAAGATATACTTCCTGGGATTGACGTTCCTTTTCAAAAAGAAGTTGATAGAAGAAAAGCAATAAGACTTTCTCTATCAACTCTAAAGTCTAAATCTGTCATTTTAATAGCTGGGAAAGGGCATGAAGAGTACCAGGATATTATGGGAAAAAAGAATCATTTTTCTGACAAAGAAGAAGTAATTAATTTCATTAGAGAGACTGAGAATGTTTAATTTAAGTTTACTTAATATATTTGATGAAGATATTTCATTTGAAAATAAGACAGTTAGTCTCTCGACAGATTCAAGAACATATAGTGGAGAAGAAGTTTTCGTATGTTTAACTGGCGAAAGCTTTGATGGATTTAACTTTATAGATGAAGTACTAGAAAAAAAATGTGAAGTCGTTATTTTTAAAAGTTCTGAAGAGAATATCCTTAAAATGGAGAAACATTCTGAGAAGTATTCAGATGTAACCTTTATAGGAGTAGACTCGCCTTTAGTGGCCTTACAAGAAATTGCGAGAGAAAGAATTAAAGAATTTAAAAGTCTTGGTGGTTATGTTTTTGGAATAACAGGTTCCAATGGAAAAACCACAACTAAAGAAATGCTGACAGAGCTATTAAAGGCAGCTTTTGGTTCAGAAGTTCATTCTACTAAGGGCAATTTTAATAACCATATCGGTGTTCCATTAACAATTCTATCTGCAGATAAAAATTGTAAATATATGATTGTTGAGATGGGATCTAATCACCTAGGTGAAATTCAAACACTATGTGAAATCGCAAAACCAGAGTATGGTATTATCTCAAGTGTTGGTGCAGCTCATATTGGACTGTTTGGAAGTATTGATAATATTTTTAAAGAAAAGAAGTCTCTTTTTGATTATGTTAAGAATAATGATCTGGGTAACTCAAAATTTGTTGTAAATGGGGATGACGCTTACCTTGGGAAAATCCCTAGTGATGAAATTCTTATTAAATTTGGAAAGAGTGAAATGTGCTGTCCAGCTTTCAGTGATGGTGAAGTTAGGATTAATGACTCTGTTGTTATTAAGAATGTGAATATCCATGAAAAATATAATTTTAATAACTTAATTAGTGCTCTATTATTATCAATAAGTGTTTTTCCTGAAAAGAAAGAGCAATTCATTACAGCTGCTAATGAATATAAGATCCCAGCACTTAATAGGTCTGAATGGATCGATAAAAATGGAAAGAAAATTTTTCTAGATGCATACAATGCCAATCCAACATCAATGGAGTCTTCTCTCTACTCTTTTATCGAAAATATAGCTAAGGTTAATATTTCTTTAGAAGAGACATTATTTGTTCTTGGAGATATGAATGAACTTGGTGAGTATACTGAAAGTGAGCATAAGCGAATCGGAGAAATTTTAAAGACTAAAAATGCTAAACATGTAGCATTTGTAGGTGGTTTCTCAAATTATTATGATAATGGATTTAAAGATGGTCATGTATATTTAGAGAAATCACAGCTTGAATCTGCATGGCCAGAACTATCAAAAAAGTGCAAAGCAATATTTATTAAGGCCAGTCGGTCTTTACAACTTGAGTCATTAATAGATATAACATAGATCAGACTCACCTTTTCATGGAAGACTTATGCTCTATCATTTTTTATATCCTCTGAGTCAGGATATCTCAGCTTTTAATATCTTTAGATATATTACTTTTCGTACATTCGTTGCATTTTTAATTGCGACTATCGTTTCAATTGTTTGGGGTAAGTACTTCATTAACTTTATGAAGCGTAAGCAATTTGGCCAGGTCATTAGAGATGATGGACCACAGAGTCATTTAAAGAAAGCAGGGACTCCGACTATGGGAGGAGTTCTAATCATTAGTACGATAATGTTATCAATGGCCTTTTGTGCAAATTTCATGTCTGCGCCAGTCGTTACAACGCTGGGTGTAACACTCTCTTATTTCCTGCTCGGATTTTTAGATGACTATCTTAAAGTAATGAGAAAGAACTCAGATGGAATTTCTGCTAAAGGAAAATTAGTTTGGCAATTCTCAACGGCTTTAGTCGCAGGTTATTTTCTTATATCAAGAGGAGTGATTGACACTAGTCTTTACCTTCCTTTCGTTAAGGGACCTGTCTTAGATCTGGGTTGGTACTATATATTGTTTATAGCAGTCGTTGTTGTTGGCTCTAGTAATGCGGTCAATTTAACAGACGGGCTTGATGGATTAGCTATAGGTCCAATAATCACAAGTGCAGCAAGTCTAGGTATTATTGCTTATGCCGCGGGTCATAAAGAGATTGCTGCTTATCTCTATATTCCATATGTAGAAGATATTGGTGAATTGATGGTTATTTCTGCTGCCATAATAGGTGCCGGTGTAGGCTTTTTATGGTACAACTCTTACCCAGCACAAATATTTATGGGTGATGTAGGATCGCTAAGTCTTGGTGGAAATCTAGGAATTGTAGCAGTCCTCACAAAGAGTGAAGTCTTATTTGTAATTATTGGTGGTATTTTTGTCATTGAGGCGATCTCTGTAATTTTACAAGTAGCTTCTTATAAAACGAGAAAGAAAAGAATTTTTAAAATGGCTCCGATTCATCACCACTTTGAGTTAAAGGGATGGCCGGAACCAAAAGTTATAGTAAGATTTTGGATTATTAGTATTTTTCTAGCAATGTTTGCTATTGCAACATTGAAAATGAGGTAAATAAATGGAACGTTTTCAAGGTAAGAAGGTCCTCATTGTTGGTATTGGAAAAACAGGCTTTACGCTTATTCATTTTTTCAACACTGTTGGATGTGACATTAAAGTTACAGACATCAAACCAATATTTGATTTAAATAAGGCCGTTAAAAAGCTTAAGAAAATTCAACCAGCTCCTCAAATGACATTTGGTGAGCACAGAGAAGAAGACTTCTTAGAAGCAGATGTTATCGTTTACTGTTCGGCAGTAAACCCAGAGCTTCCTCAGCTTGAGCTGGCTCGTCAAAACGGTAAAGAAGTTTATTCAGAGTTCGCTCTAGGAAATATTCTTTGTAGAAAACCAATTATTGCTGTTTGTGGTAGTCAGGGGAGAACAACTGTTGCTCACATGATTGGCTATACTCTTAAGCTTGATGGGAAAAATGTTTTTATTGGTGGAACTTCAGAGAGTTCATTCATTGAATACTCTATGCTTCCAAATAAAGATGAAATTGATTATGTAGTTGTTGAAGTTTCTTCTATTCAAATGAGAAAACTTACAAACTTTCACCCAAAATTAGTTGTATTTACAAATATTTCTGAAAATTATCCAGAGAAGCACTTTAACTCTGTTGGTGAGTATATTGAAACAAAGTTAAGTATCATTAAGACTTTATCTCCAGATGATACTCTTGTTGTAAACTTTGATCAGCTTGCAAACAATACTTTCTTTAGAAATGCGAACTGCCAAACATACTGGTACTCGAGAAAGTCATTTGTAACAATGGGTGTGATTAATGAAATTCAGGGGACACATTTCCACGACAGAAGAATTCATTCAAACATCAATTACCATTCTGAATTCAAAGTAAATCAAATGAGAATTATTGGTCAAAATAATAGAGAGAACTTACTTGCAGCTATTACTGCATGCAAGGCCCTAGAGGTTTCTGACAAATCAATTCAGACATGCATAACTAAGTTTCCAGGAATACCTCATAGACTTGAGTTTTTAATGGAAAAGAATGGTGTCGATTTTTATAATGATTCAAAAGCTGAAACAATGGAAGATCTTTGTACTTCTATCAAGGCTTTTAAGAAACAAGTTATTCTAATTGCTGGTGGTAAAGACGTTGAAGATTTTGACTTCGAGCCATATGCGCCAGAGATCATTGATCATACAAGAGTTGTTGTTCTTGTAGGAGAGAGTAAGGAAAGAATGAATAGAGCTCTTCAAGAGCACTCTCAAACTTTTATTGTTGGTTCTTTTGAAGAGTCGATTTTACTAGCTTATCAAAAATCTAGAACAGGAGATGTTATTTTACTTTCTCCTGGTAATGAAGCCTCAGATTTCTTTAGAGATTATGAAGAGCGTGGAAGTTATTTTAAAAAATTAATATATCAATTATAAAAAATAGGGAGCTACTGGCTCCCTTTTTTTTTATATTCCTTGCACCCATTACAGAACGCATTTAAAATATAATTATGAATAATGACTTGTCACGGATCGATAAGCTTTCCAAATATTTAAAATTCTCTTTAGGAACCTTAATCGTCATTGGTGTGATTATGGTTTATTCCGCAAGTTACATGTATGCCAAAGAAAAGTTTGGAAATTCGGGTTATTTCTTTATAAAGCAGATGATGTTTGTACTTTTCTCACTTGGTATAGCTTTTGTTGTTTCAAAAACTAAGTACAAGTTTTGGCTGAAGTTTGCACTACATGTAAATTATGCAGCATGCTTTCTTTTAACTCTAACATTTGTCCCAGGGCTGAAGACAGTCATTAAGGGAGCAAATAGATGGCTAAGGGTTGGAGGGTTCACTCTACAGCCTGGAGAATTTGTGAAGTATACAATTGTTCTTGTATCAATTGTATTCTTTGAGAAATTTCAAGAGTTTGATAGAAATAAGAAAATTAACTACTTGGTGTGTATGGGTCTCCCCTTTGTGTTACTGATCTTACAACCAGACTTTGGAACATTTTCAATATGCTTCTTTGCAATGAGTTTTGTATGTTTCCTTTCTTCTTTTCCTCGTAAATACTTTTATTCAGCTTTTGTTGCAGGAATAATTGTTGGTGGTGCAGTATTGATTTCAGCACCTTATAGAGTGAAAAGACTTCTCGCATTTTTAAATCCATGGGAGAATGCTCAAGGTTCTGGGTTTCAAATTATTCAGTCTTGGATTGGATTTGCAAATGGTGGCTTCTTTGGAACGGGTCCTGGTAATAGTATTGAAAAACTCTTTTATCTTCCTGAGGCACATAATGACTTTATATTCTCTGTAATTGGAGAGGAGTTTGGCTTTGTTGGAGTTATGGCAATGGTCTTACTCTTTTTAAGCGTGATCTTCTTTGGCTTCTCATTGGCAATGAAAGTTAAACTTAGAGATGGATCACTTCTAATGGCCGCAGTTATTTTTGTTGTAGGGATTCAGAGCGCTTTAAATATGGGGGTTGTTCTAGGTTTACTTCCAACTAAGGGACTGAATCTACCTTTTATTAGCTATGGTGGATCATCGCTTATGAGTAATCTTTTTGGGATTGGCCTATTTTTTGCTGTGCTGCGTTCATATCGTGATAAGGATAGTACACCTTCTTTTAATACAAGTACTAATTCAAAATCACCTACTACATCTAGTTTTCAAAACCTAAGAAATCAGGCATGATCTAACTTAACTCATTTAGAGCCTAAGTTGGAGATGCTATGTTTAACCCTTTAAAAGATATTAAAGTTCACTTTATTGGAATCGGTGGAATAGGAATGAGTGGAATTGCTGAAGTTCTACTTTCCCTTGGATATAAAGTTTCTGGGTCAGATATATCTGAATCTGCAACAGTTGCTAAGCTTAGAAGGCTTGGAGCTGAAGTCTTTATAGGTCACAAGGCAGAGAACATAACAGATGCCACAGTGATGGTTTATTCATCAGCAATTGATGAAACAAATCCTGAAGTAATTTTAGCAAAAGCGAAACGCTTACCTATCATGAGAAGAGCTGAGATGTTGGCCGAGCTTATGAGGCTTAAGAAAGGTCTTGCTATTGCGGGGACACATGGAAAAACAACAACAACTAGTTTTCTAGCTACTATCCTTCATGAGAGTAAGTACGATCCGACTTATATTATTGGTGGGATTGTTAAGAATTTAGATGGTCATGCTAAAGTTGGTAAGGGGGAGTTCCTTGTCGCTGAGGCCGATGAATCTGATGGTTCATTTCTTTTATTAAATCCAATAATGTCAGTAGTTACAAATATTGATAATGATCATATGGATCATTATGGAAGTGAGGCAAATCTACTGGCGTCATTTACAGAGTTTATTAATAAAGTTCCTTTCTACGGACTTACTGCTTTAAACGCAAATGATGACAGATTAATGGCACTCACTAAGGATGTTAAAAAGCCTTGGGTAACTTTTGGTGTTGAAGTTGAAGCAGACTTTGAAGCACGAAATATTAGATATGATGGTAACTTTGCAATATACGATCTCTACTACAATGGAGAAATGAAAATTGAGATAACAATCACAATTCCTGGTAAGCACAATATCTTAAACTCATTGGGAGCAATTGCTCTCGCCTATAATATGGGTGTTCCTTTTAAAGAAATCGCTAGTTCAATAATTAAATTTGATGGTGTTGGAAGAAGATTTC
>NZ_JBFGYP010000144.1:0-6705 GCF_041587335.1 Halobacteriovorax sp. | reverse complement strand
CTTCTAAAAGAACTTAAGAGCTCTTTTGAAAGGCTCAACACTCTGGCAGAAGTACTTGGAAAGAATAAAGATGAATTTAGAAACTTTGTCTTAGGTTTTATAGAGCAACAACTTATTCAAAATACGAATCACGAACTCGCAAAAATTTGTGATGGAAGATACGGCCTTACTCAAAAAGAGAGCACTCATGGACATGACTTCTTTATATCCGACCGCTGGAATGGAGCAATGGAGAGAAAGGTCACAACACTCTCAGGCGGAGAAACTTTTCTAGTCTCACTCGCCATGGCGCTAACTCTAGCAGAGATGACTAGAGGACAAGTCGATATTGATTGTTTCTTTATTGACGAAGGATTTGGAAGCTTAGACGCCGACAGTATAGAAGACGCTTTTAGTGCACTTATGTCTGTGAGATCAAGAGGAAAGCAAATTGGAATCATCTCTCACATAAGAGAGTTAACATCAAGAATTCCTGCAAATATAAACTTAAATAAATCGGCCGAAGGGCAATCGAAGATAGAGTACTTATATAACTAGGCCTATAAAGAATATATAGACCTAGTTTGTAATTATATTATCTAAAAGTCACAGTTTCCTGGATTTCTTGGGAATGGAATTACGTCTCTGATATTTGCCATACCAGTTATATACATAATCGCTCTTTCAAAACCTAGTCCAAAACCAGCGTGAGGAACAGTTCCGTACTTTCTAAGATCTAGGTACCACCAGTACCCTTCTTTCTCCATACCGTCCTTATCCATTTTTGCTAAAATCTTTTCTAGATCTTCTTCTCTTTGAGATCCACCAATGATTTCACCAACACCAGGAACTAGAACATCCATTGCTCTAACTGTTTTACCGTCTGGGTTTTGCTTCATGTAAAAAGCTTTACAGTCAGCAGGATAATCAGTCACGATCACAGGACCTTTAAAGTGCTTTTCAGCAAGGAATCTCTCATGTTCAGTTTGAAGCTCTTTACCCCAATCTGTAGGGAATTCAAACTTCTCACCTGAAGCATTAAGAATATCAATCGCCTCAGTATAAGTGATCTTAGTAAATGGAGTGTCTCTAACTAATTTTAACATTTCAATATGAGACTCATCTAGAGTTCCACCATGTCTATTGATAAGAAAGTCCATCTCATCAGGACAGTTCTTTAGTACTTCTGAAATCATATATTGAATATAGTCACCAGCAAGCTTAGCAACGTCATCAAGATCAGCAAACGCCAACTCAGGCTCAATCATCCAAAACTCAGAAAGGTGTCTTGGAGTATTAGAATTTTCAGCTCTAAAGGTTGGTCCAAAAGTATAAATAGCACCAAGCCCAGAAGCGTAACACTCACCTTCTAGTTGCCCCGTAACACAAAGAGAAGTCTCTTTACCAAAGTAGTCCTTAGAAAAATCAACTTCACCCTTATCTGTAAGAGGAGGATTCTTAGAATCAAGTGCAGAGACTCTAAACATCTCTCCTGCACCTTCACCATCAACAGAAGTGATAATAGGAGAATTTAAATAAAAGAAACCATTATCTGAAAAGAATCTATGTGTAGCTTGAGCTAACTCATGTCTGATTCTAAAAACAGCACCAAATGTATTTGTTCTTACTCTTAAGTGAGCTTGCTCTCTTAAAAACTCAAGAGAAGTTGCTTTCTTTTGAAGAGGGTAAGTCTCATCACACTTACCAATAATCTCAACAGACTTAGCGTGCATCTCTACTTTCTGCCCTCTTCCACCTGAAGGAACAAGTGCACCAGTCACAGAGATTGATGAACCAATTAATAATGAAGAAATCTCTTCATAATTAGGAGTAGATCCATCAACAATAATCTGTAGATCACCTTGGCAACTTCCATCATTAATCATTACAAAAGAAAACTTCTTTGCTTTTCTTATACTTCTGATCCAGCCCTTAACAACTGCATCACGATCAACGATTTCATCTTTAAATATTTTCTTTAGTAAAATTCTTTCCACAGTTTATCTCCAACAAATTAAAGAAGGCTTTCTTTAATTGTGATTACATTTTCTTTTTCTAATCTTGCACCAAATTTAGTAACAAGCTCACTAGAACTATGACATGCTAACTTAGCAGCTTGAGTATACTCTAATCCGTTAGTGATTCCATAAAGGAAAGCACCAGCAAATAAGTCACCTGCACCGTTAGTATCTTTAGCAACAACTTTCTTAGTTTCAATTGCTATTTCTCTTTCACCGTCATAAACGATTGCGCCTTTCTCACCTAGAGTCACAGCAAATGTCTTTGCAACAGACTTAAGTAAATTAACAGCAGTATCTACATCATCAGCTTCAGTGAAACTCATAGCTTCAGATTCATTACAAAATAATAAATCAATCTTCTTCTCACCAATTATTTCTTTGAAACCTTCTTTAAAGAATCCAACAATACCTGGGTCAGAGAAAGTTAGAGCAACTTTTACATCATTAGCTTGAGCAAGCTCTCTTGCTTTAATAGCAGCGGCCTTACCAGTAGGAGAAGTTACTAGGTAACCCTCAATATATAAGTATTCAGAAGCTAGAAGTTCTGACTCAATAATCTCATTCGTAGAAAAAGTTTCAGTTATTCCTAAGTAAGAATTCATTGTTCTATCTGCATCAGGAGTAATGAAAACCATACATTTTCCAGTAAGGCCTTCTTCTCTATTTTCACCCATATTTGTAGCAACACCGTTACTTACGATATCTTTGTAGTAAAACTCTCCAGTCTCATCATTAGCAACTTTACATGAATAAAAAGACTTACCACCAAACTGACTTACTGCGATAATTGTATTTGCCGCAGAGCCTCCACAGCTTCTTGCGTGAGAAACACCTTCTAAATTATTTAGTAATTCAGATTGTCTAGCCTGGTCTACTAGCGTCATAAGACCTTTTTCAACACTCATCTTCTCTAAAAAAGCAGGTTCAACTTCATACTCCATATCAACAAGAGCGTTTCCAATTCCATAGACGTCGTATTTCTTCATTATTAGTAATCCTTTTTAAAATTTGAAAAAATATTACCTATAGACAAGTAATTTGTCATGGTATTTTGTTTTAGAATCAATAACTTAAAATCTATGGCCAACACATTTACAAATAGTTACAATTTAAGCACGACACTGCCACTGAGGGCAGGATAGAAAATAGAGTTATTTATCAATATCAAAGGGAATAAAAATGACTATTCAAGACTTTCTAAAAAAGAAACAAGAAAAGTTAGCTGAGAAAACGAAATCTAAAAAGAAAGACTTTAGAGCTAAATGTGAAGAGCTTCTAGAGCAAATCAAAAACTATAACGAAGAAAAACACACTGAATTACTAAAAACATTCAAAGATCGTTATGACAAAGTAAATATCCAAAAGAAGAAAATACTTGGTTTCTACGGACAACTAGTAAATGAACTTAGATCACTTAAAGAACAGGCTGGTGAAAACTCATTCACTGCTCCAGTTATAAAAAAAGCTAAATCAACGATCAAAGATGTTAAAAAGCAAAAAGAAAACCTAGAGAAAAAAGTTGATAAAGCAGTAAAATCAACAAAGAGAAAGGTAACTGCTGCTGTTAAAAAAGTAGAAAAAGTTGCAGATGAAGTAGCTGAAGAAAAAGAGAAGGCCACTGCTGCTAAGAAAAAAGTAACTAAGAAAGCTACTGCAGCAAAAAAGAAAGTTACAAAGAAAGCTACTGCGGCAAAAAAGAAAGTCGCTAAAAAAGCAACAACAGCAAAGAAGAAAGTAACTAAGAAAGCAACAACGGCAAAGAAGAAAGTCGCTAAGACAACTACCGCCGCAAAAAAGAAAGTTACAAAGAAAGCAACTGCAGCAAAAAAGAAAGTAACAAAGAAAACAACAAAGTAAGTCGAGTATAATTTTATGGCCCAGGTATATAACTTGGGCTATATTCTTCCCATGAAAACAATCTATAAATTACTACTAGTTACATTATTACTTCTATCTACCACTCATGCTGAAACTTGGCGTGTGAACTGGCAACACTCAAAAGTGACATTTCAAATACCTTACATGGGAATTACTGATGTCTCTGGTGCGTTCACTAAATTTGATGGAGCCTTTGACTTTAATGAAGCTACGAAGAAACTTGATAACGTAGAATTTGTCATCGAAACAAAGAGCGTTGATACAAATAATACAAAAAGAGATGCTCACATTAGAAAGGAAGATTTCTTCTACACTAATAAGTATCCACGTATTCGCTTTGTATCAACTAATACAGTCTACAAAGATTACAAACCAGTAAAACTTATTGGAAATCTAGAACTTTTAGATACAAAGAAAGAAGTTACTTTTGATATTAAGTACAAGGGAAGTGTTCAAGATCCTTGGGATCAAAATAAAATCGCACAATTCTTTGAAGCAAGTACTGTCATTAATCGTAAAGACTTTGGACTAAGCTGGAATAAGAAACTTGATAAAGGTGGATTACTTCTTGGTGAGTCAGTTAAGATTGATATAATCATTGAAGCTTTTGAACAAGGTGTAAGACCAGCGTTTTCAAGATTCTACCTTCCAACAAAAAATATTAAAAAATCTGTAGCAAAAGAAATTACTGATAAAAAAAAAGTAGTAAATGAATCTACTCCAATAAACGAGACAACAGCTGGCAATGTAGTGGCCCCTAGTGTTGTCTCAACACCAGAGCTGCCTAAAGTTAAAGATATAGTTCTAAATATTGTTTTTGGATTTATAGCTTTTGTTATCTTAATCGGTGGTGGAATTAAGCTTCAAATCGTTATTACTAAGTTCTTAGAGAAAAAGAACTTTGATCCAAAGTGGACTTTCTTAATTCCAAATATCATTGTGATGATTCTTATTATGTATATCGCAACTCTCCTAGCACCATATATGGGCTATGGACCACACCCGTGGGGAAATTAATTAACCACGGGTAAATACTAGCTCATCACCTTTAGACATTGATGGGCTATATTTATAACCATCACTATCAAAGCTCTTTAGAGTTTCAACTTCTGTTACTTTGTTTTCAATAATAAACCTGGCCATCATTCCTCTTGCTCTCTTAGCAAAGAGTCCAATAACCTTATAGTTATCATTCTTCATATCTTTAAATACTGGCGTAATAACCTGTCCATTAATTGAACTAAAATCAATTGCACTAGAATACTCTGTAGACGCGCAGTTAACTAAAACTTTTTCTTTTTTAAGGATAGAGTTTATCTCTTTTGTAAGATCTTCTTTCCAATACTCATAGAGGTTCTTATTTCCATCACAAGCAAACCTTGTTCCCATCTCTAATCTATAAGGCTGAATAAGCTCTAGTGGAGAAAGAACGCCATAGAGACCTGAGAGAATCCTTAAGTGATTCTGAGCATACTTAACCTGGGCCTTAGACAACGTTTCAGCATCTAGTCCCACGTAAGTGTCACCTTTAAAAGAATATATGGCCTGTTTTGCATTCTCAGGAGAAAAAGGCGTTTTAAAAGATTTATATCTATCTACATTTAACTTAGTTAGGGCCTCAGATAATTTCATCATTTTTGAAATCTCTGCAGGCGTACATTTCTTTAACTCTTTAATTAAAGTCTTAGATTTTTCAATGAACTTAGGTTCTTTATAATCTGAAATCGGTGCACTAGATTCAAAATCTAGCTTCTTAGCTGGTGATACAATTACTAACACAGTCTATACTCCGTTAAATTAACAACATAGCTAGACTACTCAAATCATTGCCAATTGGCCATGGCAGGCCCGTAGTAAATAGCTGATATCTAATTAACTTTTTTGGCATCAATGTTGAATTTTTCTTTTTTTCTAATTTCTATATACTAGGCCTAAGGGACATTAAAAAAGGTAACGAAATGAAACATAGGCCGCTTCCATTTGTCATACTCGGAATATTACACCTTATAGAGCCACTACTTAAGATTGCGTACTTCAAAGCAACGACGCACTTCCCTATACTCTCTATCATTGAAAATATATCTCACCTTAATACATCTAGGGCAGTCTTTGAGTTTTGGTTCCTATTCCCTATTGGTGGAATTGCCCTATTAGGGGTCAAGAAGTGGAGTTACCCTATATTTGTCAGTGTTCAACTCTATTCCATATACTCCCACTTAAGCTATGAGGCCTTCACTTGGCCCTATGCCAGCAGTTCACCACAGTGGCCAAGCCTAATAATTCTCGCATGTAATGTGGCGATTATTGTCTACTTCCTACTACCAGAGATAAGAAAACCCTTCTTTAATAGGGCCGATAGATGGTGGGAACATAGAGAGAGATACACTATTAGGATTCCTTGCTCCTACTCTCTAGCTACAGACAACACACTTAAAGACGCAGAGATCTTAAATATTTCACACTCAGGTGCCTTTATCACTCTCCCAGAGGGAGCTGATATATGTGGTCAAAAGATGATTATCAATATCACCTTCATAAGCGATAATATCTGCTTAAATGCAAAGATCATTTCTCAGCATGAGTTTGATGATGAGAAGGGTTTTGGTATTGCATTTGAGTATGAAAATATTTGGGAAAAGCTCTATATGAGAAAAATAATCAATATGATTTCAAGGGCAGCAAAGAAGCACCACATCCAACAACTAAGTGCCTAGGCAAAAATATAGAGGTCATAACGAGCGCTCTTACCAATGTACTGAGCGCTTGGTTTTGCCTTTAGAGTTGGGGACTTAACTCCTCTCTTAACGACAAACCTCTTCACGCCACT
>NZ_JBFGYP010000143.1:0-6732 GCF_041587335.1 Halobacteriovorax sp. | reverse complement strand
GGAGAGAAGAAAAGTCTTGGAATGAAGAGCCTGCATATAGAGCAACGGAAGAAACTCAACAGGGTACTTTAGCTCAATCTATAAAAGATGCAGCAGCAAGATATGAAACAAACAAAGTTGAGCAACCTCAACATACTCAAGTAAGAAGTCATCAAGATAATGCATCTACAAATAGAGCAAAATCTATTGCTGAGAAATTAGGGTTCATTAACTTTGATGAAGATGAACTAGATACTCCATCTTTTTTAAGAAAAGATGAGAGTGGTTCACAAAAGAATGCAGAGTTCTAATTGAGTTGCCCCCCAACTCAATAATATTAAGGCGTCTATGATTCGTTGTAGGCGCCTTTAAATCTAACTATAAAATTAAAATTACTTATCCATTAAACTTGATACTTGCTTCGCAAGATTTTCAATAAAATTTGGAAGGATTGAAATAGTATCTTTCTTAAATTGTTCCGGACATTCAATTAGTAGTTTTGAATTACTATATTTAATATTTGTAAGTACAAAACGGTAACCTTTTTCTTGCCAGTTTTGCCAGCTTAGAGCGTAGTCTTCCCTTGTGAAATCACCTCCACCAAATGGTGTAGATCCTTCTCCTGGAATTAGGTCTGCCATCTTTATTACGTGATCAATTTTTACATTTGAAGCAAGTAGGTCAGACTCATATTGAAGAATCTTTTTATCATCAAATGATCTCTTTGGTGCGTTTACCTTATTTTTATTCATTATTTCATCGATAGCATTTTTTAAATTATCATTTGTCATTTGCTAAATTCCCTTTGAATTTATTGATCTCTTTTTTTAGAGCTTCTTGATCATTTTCTTTAACGTGAAGTTGAACGTAAGTTTCTATGTAGTCATTTTCAACCTGGATCTTATACTCATTAAGGATATAAGAAGGGATTCCTTTTTCTTTCCATAGATGTTGCTTAAACTGATAAATATAAACACCCTCTTCTGGGTCATCAGGTGTTGTTCTTTGATTTGTAATAGGGTGCCAAATATTATCTGCAAAAGTATTAAAGTGCTCAGGACAAAGGTTCACTTTATCAATTTGCTTTAAGCAATCTACGCAAAACTCTTCCTCGCAAATAGCACATATTCCGACAGAATTTTTATGCTCATGATTCTTACAAGTTCCTATCCCTGGCTTAGTTACGGGATTGAGCTCTTCAGTAGTAGTTTGTGTTGTCGTATTTTGTTGTTTAGTACTTTTTAAATAATTTATAAAGATTAGCCCGGCTATAACAACAAGGACAAGTATTAGAACTAAAAGTAAGATGATGATGACCATCAATGTTGTGTCTATAGTCTGATTCATTCGTTAATTATAACGGAACTATACGAAGTGGACAACGGTAATAGGCTTATAGCCCAAAAGGTTTTGTGCGTATCGTCTAATTGAAATTCTAATCTCGTCTGCCGTTCTCTCGAGAAGCTTAACTTTTCTTCCGGATAGCTCACTATTTAATAAATACTCAAACTCATCAGTATTATTTTTAAATGAATTCGGTAGACCATTAAAAGAGTACTTAAATTGAACTTTCCTCTTTAATAGACTGTCAGTTTTTATTGAAATAAAAATTGTTCCTTGAGTCGCTAGCTTTCTACGGTTAGATATATTTTCTCTTTCTATTTCTATTCCTTTACCATGAATGAGTATTGGCTGGAGAGGAGTAGATGTATTTACTGAAAGCTCTAATCGTTGGCTGATAGTGATTTGGTCAAAATTATGAAGTTTTACTGCTGTTGCAGAAGGAAATTTTTCATTTATAAATTCGATATGCTTTTTAAGAAATAATGATTCACCATGAATAGGAACTATATAGTCTGGCTGATAGCTCTCATATAACTTCAAAAGATCATTTCTTCCAGGGTGACCTGATACATGAATTAACTCATCTCTAGCAGATACAATATCAATTCCCATTTCTGTGATTTCATTTTCAAGTAGAGAAATTTTCTTCTCATTTCCAGGAATTGCTTTAGAACTTAAGATGAAAAGATCTTTCTCTGTAGGTTTAAAGTGAGTGTCCTCGCCTTTTGCTACTCTTCTAAACGTTCCCCTGAAATCTGCCTGGCATCCACTTAAGAGAACAACTAATTTATTTTTATTAGGAAGAGATGCCTGATCTATATAGAAATCAGATTCATCCATTAATCCCCTTTCTACTGCAGATTGAGCATAACTAATCATAGATCTACCGTAGAGAAGAACACGTCTCCCCGACTCTTTTGCGGCCTGAACTACTGACATTACTCTATGAACATTTGAACTGAAGCAAGTGAGATAAATATTATTATAATCTTCCTTAAATATTCTTTGAAAATTAGGAAGAACATCTCCCTCAGAAGGAGTATTTAAGTTATTGGAAAGTATATTAGTACTATCTGCTAGAATTATTCTTTTACTACATTCTTTTGAGAGAGAAACAAGTTTTTTAAAATCAAATTCTTTTTCATATGGTGAGATGGAATCGATTTTAAAATCAGAAACCATTAATGTACATTGTCTATTTTCTTTATCTTTAACGAGTAGGCCAAAAGTATCTGGTATTGAGTGGTTCACATGAATTGGGTGAATATCAAAGTCATTAAACTCAATGACTGTATCTGAATGGTACTCTATAACCTTTTTTGATATTTTGGCGTAATCTAATTTCTTTCTAATTAGTAGTGTTGCAAACCTCGGTGCATAGATTGTGATCTCTGGGTATCTATTGATAACATGAACGATTGCACCAATATGATCTTCGTGTCCATGAGTGATGACTAAGTCTGTAGGAGGATTCTTATCTAGTTCAGAGAGATCTGGGATAAGATAATTAATATCAAAGAAGTCTTCACTGGGAAAAAGTATTCCTGCATCTACAATTATATTTGTATTCTCTCCAATAAATCTCGTCATGTTAGAGCCAATCTGCCCTACACCACCAACTGGTTGAATATCTAAAATACTTTTACTCATGATTCAAGTTTACCTGATGACCATCTAAGTCTAGCTCACCTCTATTTAAGTTTGTTTGCTGAAGACAATACTCACCTACTTGATAAAGCTCATTAACCTTCGCTGAGAGAATTGAGGCGGCAATTGAAGTCTCCTCTCCAATAATAAAGTCTGCGTAGTCTTTTTGAGGGGCAAGAAATTTATTATACATAGGTCTAACGGTTTCATAGTATTGAGATATAACAGATTGTAGTGTTCTGCCTCTTTCATTAACATCTCTATTTATACGCCTTGCTATACGAATGTCGGCATCAACATGTAAGAAGCAACGAATATCTAGTAGGTCTCTAATCTCTTTATCAAATATAGAGAATATCCCTTCAAATACTATTACATCAGTGGGCCTTAGTGTTTTAGTTTCTTCAAGTCTGGCCGATGTAACAAAGTCATACACAGGAACTTCAATAGGATTACCGTTCTTTAAAGACATGAGGTGTGTTCTAAGTAGTTCCCAGTCAAAGGCCGCAGGGTGATCAAAGTTAGGATTACCCTTTGCCGTATAGTGTTCTTTTGGTTGATCATGGAGGTAGTATGAGTCCATATGAAGTATAGAGATATCTTCTGAGACCATATTTATTAACTTATTGGCAAAAGTAGTTTTTCCAGAGCCTGAGCCACCTGAGATACCTATTAGATACACAATAATTCTCCATTGAAGTTGTAAAAGTCGACTTAAGCTAACATAATAATAATATGCACTTATATCAATAATGAGGATAAAAAATACTCGTTGTAAAACAGGGATGATAATGCAATTTAAGCAACTTAGCATATTTATTTTTATATTAACTATTTCTCTAGTCTCACATTCTAAAAACATAGAAGCAAAGTCGATCAAAATGGCCATTTCATCAGCGCCGTCTAATTTAAGTCCATTCTATGCAACAGATGCGAATTCTCAAAATATCAATAGACTGGTCCACATCACTCTGACTGACTTTAGTAAAGAGATGAGCTTTATTTGTAGATTTTGCGAAAGCTATAAGGAAAGAATGGAAGGTAAAAAGCATATTATTAGTTTTGACCTAAGAAAAGACGTAAAGTTTTGGGATGGAGAGCTTGTAAGTGCAAAAGATGTTTATAACTCATGGAAATATTTTACAGATAAAGAAGTTATAAAATCTAAGTTTGGATTTGGTTTATCTAGAATAAAAAATGTAAATGTTATTAATAAATCTCAGGTTGAACTGATATATGATGAATATAACCCAGATAATCTTTCTGATTTAGCCTTGTTAAAAATTGTAAAAATTCAAAAAGATAAGATTGTTCCAAATATCTCATTTAAAGATATTGTTGGAGCAGGACCATATAAAATAAAGTCTGAAAGTGAGCTTGAGGTAGTTCTAAGTCCTATTAAAAAGGGAAGCTTGGACCTTATATTCAAAGTAGTAAAGGATGAAACAACTCTGGCCTTAAAGTTGATAAATAAAGAAATAGATTTATCGTTGGCTTCTATTTCTCCAAGGAAGTTATTTTGGTTAAAAGAGAATGTAAAAGGAATAGATTTTCATAATGTTGAAGGTACTAATCTTATTTATATGGGTGTGAATCATAAAAACGAGTTTCTAAAGAACTTAAATGTAAGAAAAGCAATTTCATTATTAATACCGAGAGAGCAAATAATAAAATATAAGCTAAAGGGAACAGCTACTCCAGCATCTAGTTTTTTCTCTGAAGCATTCACATCAATGTATATAAAAAATGGATTTGATAAATACAATCCAAAAGAAAGTGAGAGGCTATTTAAAGAGTCTGGCTTTTCTAAAGATGAAGAGGGGACTTGGGTCAAGGATGGTAGAAAGCTATCTTTAATTTTTAGAGTTTCAAACAATAAGAATACTATTGAAACAGTTGAAACAATTAAAGACTTCCTAAAAAAGGGAGGAGTCGACGTTACCGTGTCGGTCCAAGAGTGGGGAACATTCTACAGAAACCTTAAGCAGGGGAACTTTGACTTAATTATTGGTCAATGGGTCGGATTTACAGGGCCTGCGATATTAAGATTTGTATTTCATAGCGAGTCTGTACCTCCAAATGGTGCAAACCGTGGAAATTTCATTAATAAGATGTTTGATAAGTACATTGATCAGGCGACAGTAGAGCAAGATGAGAAGAAGAGAAATAATTACTATAAGCAAGCTTTAGAGATTTCAAATCGTGAATATTCTTATATAAACCTCTGGCACCCAAATATTGTCTGGATTGGAAGAAGTTGTATAAAAAATATTGATGTACAACCAAATGGGAGCTTCCTTCCGCTTTTAGAAATGGTTAATGACTGTGAGTAATAAAACATTCTTCGAAGTAAAAGTTGTCTTTAAAAAAGTTTCAATTGAGAAAATTGAAAACTTAAACTATGAGGCCATGGGCGAGTACGCTTGTGATGGTGTTCAAGAGTTTAGCATTGATGAACCTACAGTAGATAAAATATTAGGAGAAAGAGCTTACTCAGGTGGCGATATTCCTTTTTCTGTCATTGATGAAGTTGATGGTGTTGCAAGTAATGAGTATTTAAGTCTTGTTTATTATTTTTATGAAGGCGAAGAAACTAAGTCCACGGCTGAGAAATTCTTGGCCCATATTAAAGATTTAGATATTACAACACACGTTGAATTATTAGAGAAGCCTTGGGATGATTGGAATCAAGAGTGGAGAAAGCATTACTCAGAGATCGATGTCCACGAAGAACTTGTAGTGATTCCCGAGTGGGAGAAGGAGAGCTCTTCAAGAAAGGATAGCGAGTGTGTTTTTATTTATCCTGGAATGGGATTTGGAACAGGCGAACATCAGACAACATATTTATGTTTAAAGCATTTTATGGAGGTTCTCCCTGAATTAACTCCTGATGATAGCTGTTTAGACTTTGGTTGTGGTTCTGGTATTTTAGGAATTGCAGCGATAAAGAAACTAAATCTTCCTGTAGTGTTTTGTGACATTGACCCTTTAGCTCTTAATAATTGTTTACAAAATCTTGAGTTGAACTTTGAGGGCCAAGACTTAAGTGGTACAACTTTAGTTAGTCGTGAGAAATTCAAAAGCAATAAAAAACATAAGCTTGTGTTTGCAAATATCTTAGAGAATGTTCTTCTTTTAGAGAAAGATTTGTTATTAGAGTCTGTGGATAACGGTGGTTATTTAATAGTTTCTGGATTGTTAAATAATCAAGTTAATGGAATCGTTAAAGAATATAAAGACTTAGAAATGATATCAACTTTAATTAAAGATGATTGGTCAGCGGTGTTGTTTAAAAAATTATGAGAGCTGTACTTTTAAATAAAGAAATTACTGAGAATGATATAGGCAAAGAACTAACTCTAGACGGAGATAGTGCAAGACACCTGATTAAAGTGATTAGAATAAAAAAGTTTGAAAGAATACTGCTTCTTAATGGAAATGGCTGCAAGTCTGAAGTCGAAATCACTCATATAGATAGAAAGACTTTAACTCTTAAAGTTATATCATCTGTTCTTGTAAAAGATTCAAGGCGGCTAAGCTTGTTTTTGGGTTTACCAAAAAAAGATGCGTTTGAGTCTATTGTGAAAATGTCTTCTGAGATTGGAATCAAGAATATATACCTATATCGTTCTGAATTCTCTCAGCAATCAATTGAAATAAATGATCGAATAGAAAGAATTGAAGAAAGCGCAATAGTGCAGTCGAATAATCCCTTTAAGATAAATTTCTCTGAAGTCTCATCATTTGATGAAGTGTTTAGAG
>NZ_JBFGYP010000142.1:0-6768 GCF_041587335.1 Halobacteriovorax sp. | reverse complement strand
GGTATCACATCTGCACAAGGTTTTGATCTAACATCTGCTCAAAGTAGTGCTCTAGGTGGAACAGTCAGAGACAGTATCTTAAAGCAAATTAAGCTCGAAGATAAGAATGGTGTAAAACAGGCAACTCCTAATGACTTGGCCATTGCTCAAAAAGCTTTATTAAAGAAAGTTAGCAGTCAACTTGCTTCAAATCCATTACAAGCAAGCCCTTTAGATAATAGTCTTAGCAGTATTCAAGAAGAGCTAACTAAGCCTGACACTAAAGAAAGTGAAGCTTCAGGAATAAAGAAATTAAAATTAACCGGTGGAAATGGATCACAAACAACAAGTAAGAAAAAACAATTTGCGTTAAACGTTGGTAGAGGCTCAAGTAAAGTTGAAAAATACCCAAGCTATATGGACAAAACTTATAAAACAAAGAATGCTGATGTTGTTACAAACAAAGATGTATCAATATTTAAAGTTCTATCAAATAGATACTATAAATCTGGTTTTAAGCGTCTTTTTGAAGAGTAAAATAGCTAAATCCGACTAGACTTCTAATATGCTCTCAAGTAACCTAATTTCTTAAAAATGAGAGCATATGATACTTAAAATAACGCGGTTCATTCTATCTGTAATTCTACTCGCTATTGTTGGCGTGGTTGGTACTTTTATAAGTGCTTTCAGACCTTTTCATCCAAGTAATGTTTATACTATTGCTCGCTTAGTGAGCGTTGGAATAAATATTCTAGGCATTGAAGTTATATTGAGAAATGCTGAAAAACTAAAAGAGAATACTCCCGGTTTATTTATATCTAATCACCAACACAATATTGATGTATTCATAGCCAGTACAATTCTTCCAGACAGGACAGTGTCTCTAGGTAAGAAGAGTTTAAAGTGGGTACCTCTATTTGGACAATTCTATTGGTTAAGTGGAAATATATTAATTGATAGAAAAAATAAGAGAAAGGCCCATGGAACAATGGACCAAGTCGGTGAGGCCATTAAGAAGAAGAAAATGAATATCTGGATGATGCCTGAAGGAACTAGAAGTCACGGTCGAGGTGTCTTACCTTTTAAGAAAGGTGCATTCTTCACTGCTATAAATGCTCAAGTGGCGATCTCCCCTATTTGCATAAGTTCATATGATGCAGGACTAGATTTCTCAAAGTGGAAGTCTGGAAAAGTTATTGTTGAAGTCTTAGATCCAATCCCTACAGACGGACTCACTAAGAGAGATGTAGGTACGCTTTGTGAGAATACATATCAGCTAGTTAAGAATAAGGTTCAAGAACTTGACAACGAGTTGAGCTAAGATAAGCTATTACTCTGTCTTAGGAGTATTAGCTTGAAGAAAATCACAAAGAAATCTCAAGAACTATTATACGGTAATGATAAGATCACTTTAAAAAGAAGAAAGAGTGGTATTACGGAATTATCGAGTCACTCTAAAAATGCAATGGCCTACGCTCAGGCACTCTCTCACTGTGAAGACAGATTTTTACAGATGTTTCTCTTAAGAATTATTGGAAAGGGAAGAATTTGTGAGCTACTAGACGATAGTGAAGAAAGTCTAAAAATAGATATCTTCATGAGGCAGATGAATTTTCATAATTCAACCCAAGAAGATTTAAACGAGCTTCCATTAGATGTTAAATCCTACTTTCAATCCTATGCTGATGGGGTAAACCATTTTCTAGATGCCAGAGGTAAAACATGGGAGTTTAAACTTCTTGGTGTCCACATGGAGCCCTGGACTATTCAAGACTCATTAATGGTTGTTAAGGTTATGTCCTATATAGGGCTTGCTCAGACACAACAAGATGCAGAGAAATTTATCATTCAAAGCTTAAGAGAAGATGTTGATTTAGAAAAATTAAAATCACTTTTCTTGCCACATTTGAACAGTATCAGTAAAGAGATCATCTCAGACTTAAAAGATTTGCAATACTTTGAGGGATTGATTCCAGAAGAAATCAAATTTAATAGCTATTTACCAAAGATGATGGCCTCAAATAACTGGATCGTCTCTCCAAGTAAGAGTAAGTCTAATAGTGTCATTCAGTGCAATGACCCACACCTTGAAATAAATCGATTGCCTGGTATCTGGTATGAACAAGTCTTACATCTTGGCGAGAGAAACTTTCAGGGAGTTACTATGCCAGGACTCCCTGGGATAATCATGGGAAGAAGTGATAAAGTAAGCTTTGGCTTTACCTATGGCTTCATGGATATGGTGGATTACTTCATAGAAGATATAAGTAACGAGCACTGCCTACGCGACGGAAAATACGTAAACCTATCTACTAGAGAAGAAGTAATCATTAGAAAAAAAGGAAAACCATTTCATTTTAAAATCTATGAAAATGAATGTGGAACTATAGAGTCAGACCCTAAAGTCAGTAAACTAGAAGATGGTAAATACCTAAACAGAGCGTGGTCTGCTAGTAAGCTTGGAGCAGTTGGATCTGCTATTGCTCTATATGAGATGATAGACTGTGAAGATATTTATTCACTAAAAACTGCCCTATCAAAAATATCAATTTCTTGTAATTGGCTACTCGGTGATAGTGATGGAAATATAGCTTATCAACAATCTGGGATGGCGCCTAGAAGAGCCGAAAGCGGATTATTCCCTCTACGTGCTTGCGATCAACTTTCTCGATGGAGTGGTATAATCAACCCCTCAGAACTCAGTTCTGTAGTTAATCCAAAAGACGGTTTTTTAGCGACAGCTAATAATGATTTGAAAAATTATTTAAACCCAGACGCTCCTATCACAATTAATTTACCTATGGGTCCATATAGAGTCGATAGAATTAATCAGCTCTTAAGATCAAAAGATCAATTTTCAGTCGATGACTTCAAAATTATGCAAAGTGATCTCTATAGCATTCAGGCGCATCACTATATAAATGAGCTTACTCCTTTACTTGCCAACGATGAGATAAGCCTACTCCTAAAGAACTGGGATCTTTGTTACGATAAAAATTCAAAGGGTGCAGTTGTATTTGAAGACTTTTATCACAACCTTCTTGCAGAGGTGTTTACAGAAGATTTCTATGCAACCGAAGCATGGGATTATATCCAAAAGAAATCATCTATCCTTGTAGATTTTTACTACTTTTTTGACAAAGTCATCATTGAAAATAATGAATTATGGTTTAAAGAGAAATCCAAAATGGAGTGTTTTAAGAATGCTCTAGCTAAAACACAGAAGAATTTTCTAAAAAAGAAAGTTTCGACCTGGGGTCAAAAACGAAGAGTCAAAATGACGAATATTCTCTTTGATGGAAAACTTCCTAGCTTTCTAGGCTTTGACTATGGGCCTATCTCTATTGAGGGATCAAGGGCAACTATAGTTCAAGGAGCTCTCTATGAATCTCATGGAAGAGTATCAACATTTTGTCCTTCGATGAGATTTATTACAGACTTATCTGAAAGAAGAAGCTTTACCATCCTAGCAGGAGGTGTCAGTGACCGGAGGTTTAGTAAGTTATACAAAAGCGAAGTAAAAGACTGGTTAAATTATAAATACAAAGAAGAATTACTAGATTAATAATTGAAGGGAACAACAAATTGAAAAAAACACTCATACTTTTATTTTTATTTTCACAAAATGCTTACTCTAATGAAAAGAGTATTGTACGTATCTATAAGCAATGGCACTTACTGGCCAAAACTAAAACACTTGATATTGATAAATCAAAATCTCTTCCTCAATATAAAAACCAAACCTTTATTTATACAGAGCTAGATAAGTTAATTGCGAATAAGAAAGTAAAAGCTATCATTAGTGAAGGCTGTGAAGGTGAAATTAATACTCAATTTGATAGCACTTATAATGGCTGGAATTATAAGAATCTAGATTCCAAGAAGAAAACTAAACAGTTCAAAGATATATTAACTCTAGTACCACTTAAGCTCGAGGTTAAGTATAAAGCTAAGCTTATGACAATGTGTGGAGACAACTTATCGTTAATTGAAAAGAACGCTTTGGCCTCAAGTGACCTCAATGGATATATTGGATACTACACAAGATTAAAGCAATATAAAGATACTAATAATAAGAAGTATCAGCTTTATAAAAAATCACTTCTAGATGGAGTAGATAAGAAAATTGATAATCCTGTGGAGTACGCACGAATTAGAGCGAAGAAATCCCTTTCGGCCTTTAGACGCTATACTCAAGAGAGAAATGATTACTTTGTTCGTGCAATAATAAAGAATATCGATAAAAAACCAGCTGTAGTTATTGGAGGGGTTCATCTTGCGGATCTAACAATGAAACTGAAAGACAAAGATATTAAATATGAAATAGTTGAAGTTGAAGGTTACCCGAAGGATTCGGAAACTATTTACGATGATATCGAAAAGATTTTAAATTAAATAGAACAATAAGTAACTCCACCAGGGCAGATCGCCTTTAGGCCAAATCTTACTTCGTACTTACTTTGAAGATAGTTTGCCACGTCATAATCTGACTGACTCAGACCTCCAAGAGAAATAACGTCGTGGCCGTCTTCTTTTTCTATGTAACAACCAGTTGGATGAGTGTGAATTATTTCAAAATAATCTATATCAAAAGACTTCTTTCGCACTTGAAAATCTAGTGAATGAATCTCACTCTCTAGTGCTTGGATATTACTAAAAGAGCTAAACTCCCCTTTTAATATTTTAGACTCTATAGATAGCCCTTGCTTTGTCTTAACTCTTATAACCACTAATTCTCTAAAAGAAAAAAGTGTTTTACTCTTCTTAAACAGCTCTTTTTCAAAACTGTCTGAAGACTTAAGGATTTGCTTACTCCAAACACTCTTTTGAATAAGATATGGCCCATCAGCATTGATTAGTGAGCTCTTTACACTAATTTCTTTAAGCTCAGAGTAATTTAAAATAGATTTTTTTTTCTTTATAAGATCCATATAAACATATCGTTTTTTTTTAACTCTAAATTTAGCTGTTTTCCAATCCTTCTTTAAAAGGGAAAGAATAGGCGTACGAGTAATCTGCGTACCTAGTGGTAAAAGAGTAAATCACTATATATTGGAGCCTAAATAGCCGATAATAAATTATGGGCGAAAAGAAACTCGAGCAAATAGCTCACCCTTTTACTATCTACCAAGAATTCTTTGATAACTTCAATTCAAGGCATACTCGCGCAAGCTATGAGATAGATATTAGGCACTTTCTTACTTGGGCCTATGAAGAACTCTCCCTGGCCTCCTATGGTGATCTAGAGCGTTCTCACATTATTAAGTACAGAAACTGGTTACAAGAAGCTGGAGGCCGTAGCGGTCAACCTTGCGCTCCTAAGACGGTTGCCCGTAAGCTCGCTGCCCTATCTAGCTACAGTGACTTTTTAGTGGAAACTAGTGTTTTAGAATTTAACCCAGTCTCCTCTATTAAGAGACCTAGAAGAGATGTCGTATCACCTACTAATGCTCTTTCAGGTTCTCAAGTACGAGAACTTCTCGAAGCGATTCCTAAGAACACACCGGCCGGGATACTACACCGTGCACTTCTTATGATGTTTTTCACAACAGGTCTTAGAAAGAGTGAGATTTTAAACTTGAAGTTTAAAGACTATAGAGAAATAAATGAATATAGAGTTCTTGAGTTTATTGGCAAGGGTGGAAAGATTGGTCAAAAGGTTTTACACCCAGAATGTATTGAGACTCTAGATCTCTATATAGAAAATATGGAAAAGCTATCAAGGAAATTAGATAGAGAAGATTGGCTGTTTCAACCATCTCACAACCCAACTAATCCTGATAGATTAAATAAGCCTCTTAATCCTAAAACAATTAATGAGATCATAGATAATTACGCCAGAAAAATAGGATTAAACTTTAAGGTCACACCTCACTCGGCGAGAGCAACTTTTATTGGAGAGCTTCTTGAGCAAGGTGTAGATATCTACTCTGTTGCTAGAGAAGTAAATCACTCTTCAGTAAAGACAACACAAGAATATGATAAGAGGAAAAAGAAATTAAGTGATAGTCCAGTCTTCAAGCTTAAATTCTAATAGCAATTACTTCTTCCTATTGTAATCATCAACGGAGCCAATACTTTTAAAGAATTCCTTATCTTCATTTGATGTTTTAACTTTTCCACTATTATCACTACGTCTTTTAAAAAACATAAGAACTAGAGAGTAAAACATAAATAGAGGAATTGCCATATCTGCTATAGTAGCAAAGAGAGAGTTCTTGTCTTCTGGAGCCAGAATATTCTTATAAGCTAGAGAGTAAATAATGAGAGTAATAAACAGTGCACTTACTATAACCTTTAACTTACTCATATCTTAAAACCTTATATTAGCTTGGATAATTAATTATTTCTTGTCCTCAATTTCTTTGAGTGAGTCAATTTCCTTAAGTATCTCATCTGCCTCGAAAGAAAGCTTACTATAGAGATCGATATTACCATTTCTTTGGGCCTCTACCGCCTTGGTCATCAAGTCAGCATATTTTTTTTCTACCTTCTTTGTTGTATTCTTTTTAAATAATCCAAACATTAGTCCTCTCCATCATGGCCAACTTGAAATGTATCTAAGATCTTCATAATAGCACACAACTCCCCTCACTCATAGAACACATAGCTATACAAGAGTGCGAAACTCCTAGGGTAATTAAAGATTTTTTTGAATAAAGAAAGTAGTTCTACTGACTTGTCCAACTCATCTTAAGTTTACTTACACAAACCAACTTCAACACTTTTAACTTGCTGTTATTTTGATATACTGAGTTCTATGACATTATTAATTGCATTTATCTTTAT
>NZ_JBFGYP010000141.1:0-6867 GCF_041587335.1 Halobacteriovorax sp. | reverse complement strand
TGTGAATTCTAATATAATAGACTTAAAGAAACAGTCCCCTCTAACGTCAAATAATATAGGAAACTATATGATAAAGAGAGTTAACGGGGTCAAAGTCGGTATAATGGCCGTCACAACATTTAAAAATATCGAAGCGAGAAAGCATAAGTACTTAAAGGGCCTCTATTTTGAAGATCCTGTCTTTAGTATTCTAAAAGTACATGAGCTTTTAAAAAGAAAAGGCGCTGAGATTTTTGTACTCATGATTAAGAGCCATAAGACTTGCCCTAACCAAAAGTGCGAATCGACAGAAGAGGAGCTTCAAAAGCTGCTCAAAAGACTTCCCCCACAAAAAATTGACCTCATCATAGGATCAGAACCTAAGATTATAAATGAAAAGATAGGAGGAATCCCTTTTATTCAAAACTTAGGAGAGGGAAAGTATATTAGTAGAGTCGATCTCTTTTATAATACAAAAGAGAAAAAGGTAATAAGCTCTAAGACTAATATCCATCCACCAATTAAGCTTTGTTCACAGTTCTTTAAAGCTACCGATGATTGCCATATTGAAAATGATCTTTATAAAGAAGAAAAGATCAACTTGATTAAAGAAAATCAAGTTGAGATGAGTAGAGCACGTTTTCTAGATATTGAAATCTAAATACAAATCAAAACACCATCTTCACCGCAAATAGTTTTCAAATCGTCTTGGCAAAAGCCTGCAGGGCTATCATTGAAGCATAATTCACGCATATCTCTCCCACTCCACTGTATTCCTCTAACGCAAGCTGGTTTTCCTTTTTTACCGCATTCAACAGGAGAGCATGCCTTAGAGCCTCCACCACTACAGTTAAAATCAACAAGGTAATCCCACCCATAGAGGCACTCATCACAATTTGAGTTTCCTACTATTTCGCACTGATCATTCTTTCTTTCACAGAATGTAATTTCCTTAGACTCCCACTCCCCATACCATAGAGATGTTCTAAGTTTCTTCATAGAATCTTGTGTTATTCGAACACCTTTATCTTGTCGATAAGTACCAGATGAGGAGTACTTAATAAGCTTAGTTTTAATATAAGACTTACTACGTTCTTTATTTGGTAGGACTATATTTAAATTTCTATTTTTAGCATTATAGTCATAGTTCAGATTGATTCCATAAATTCCATTTCTAACGGACTTACCCTGTATATGATCTGTCGTAAATTTAATCTTTAAATTGGAGATCCCTTCAATTGATATAATCTCTTTGGTGCTTGGAAGTTTTGGACATTCCCCTTCCTTTGAAGTTGATACTAACTGTAGTACTCCATTCTTTTTTAAAAGGGGTATTTTGTAATTCAAACAAAAATTATCTGAAGTCAATAATCTCTGCCAACTACCTGCGGGCCTTTCAATATTCTTGCCTATCATAAATTTAGAGTTACCATTGAAGTTACTTTCAAACGTAAGCTTTAACTTTAATATATTTTCAAAACGAATAATTCTCTCATCTTGTTTATAAAAAGAGTCACATGATGAAAATATTAAAAGTAGAGTAATTAGTACCTTATTCATACACATTCCTCATACATCTAAACCCTATTTCAAGACTTCTTCCATCAACACCAATAGGCTTTTCCTTATCCCAATCAATATTTTTATCTAAGTGAGCAAGCCCATCCCAGAAAAGTTTCTCACCAAGAATATGAACATCACTCTCTACAGGAAAGTAAAAGCTTGAAGCTCTTAAGTTCCTATTGCTCTCAAGACTATTTTCATAGGCTTCAAATGGACCTCCCATTACTTGAAAGATACCACTCCAACTGGAAGACTTAGTCATATGTGTAACAAAGGGAGTAACCTCAAAACAGTTTTGAACGTAAGACTTTTCACAATCAAATTTTGTTAATGGAAGTTCCGTATCTTTCTTTATTTTATATAAGAAAGATTCTGAGTTTCTTCTTGTCCAAGGATAGTCGTAACGAATGAGAGTACGTCCGGCCTTATCAGAAGACCCTGATGGATAAAAACTTGCAGCCTCTACGGCCTGAGCTGTCGCTAGTTTCTTACCTTTAAATCCACAAAAGTTTTTCATTTGATCTAAAGATAAAAGAACAGATGGTCTCTCTAGAGGATATCTTTTCTCAATACTTAGACCTAACGTTTCAATCCATTCATTAACTTCTCTATTAGTAACAAGAAACTTATCAATAAAAATATTTCTGTTGAAGTTATCCCAAGTCCAAGAAAATCTTTTCTTAGGAGAATCCTCAGTCTTGTATCCATAGGACTTAGGGGGTAGATATGTATCTCTACAAACATCTTCTAAATCAATATTAAATTTTTCATGCCCATACTTTAGTGTAACTCTTGTAGCGAAGGTTGGTATTCCCTTTTCTAAGGAATTTTGTCTAGAGATTAAAGAGTAATATTTATTAGAGGAAGTACTTAGGGCATTTAAGTTTTTATTCTTCTCAAGAAAACAATTTAGAAATATTGAATTACATTGTGAATATGAGATATCAACTTTGTCTTTTAAATTTAGTTGAGGGCAATACTTCTCTATATCATTCCACTCAGAAGTTGATGCTCCTTCAACCCATTTTTGGGAAATTTGCTTTGAAGCTGCAATAACTTTTTCTATAACTTGAACTTCTTTATCAAGTTCTTTTATAGATTGAATTGATTTCCACCTGAAAAAGGCCACTATGACACCAAAAACAACGGCGATCATTAGCAGAGTGAACAGGACGGTCTTTACTTTTTTCATATAACCTTTTTTACAGGACTTAAATACCATATGGCCTTATAATTATATAGAGGCTTTTATAGTAAATAAAGGTCAGAATTAGATTGATGGGGGACCAATGGATTGGTTAGAAGAAGCAAATCAAAAAGATTCACATAGTGAAGTTCATTCATTCAAAGACTACATGGATATCTTTCATAAGTTTTCGATTAGAGAAACGAGACCTACATATAAATACTTATTAGATATGGTTCACAGTTTCGGACAAGATGAAGAAGGTAACTATAAAGTCTTCCAACACAAGTATCCTGACTCTCCCCCAGTTTATGGACAAAAGAAAACTCAAAGGGCCCTTATTGAGAACTTAGAAAACTTCGAAAAAGAAGGTGTAAACAATAAGTTCATTTTACTTGTTGGTCCAAATGGCTCATCTAAATCGAGTCTTGTTAGACAATTCATGAAAGGTGCTGAGTCATACTCAAAGAAAGAAGAAGGAATTCTATATTCGTTTAGCTGGATATTTCCAATTGATAACTATATCAAAGGAAACCTTGGTTTCTCTTCAGATAGAACAAATCGAGATTTAAATACTTATGCTTACTTAGAAGATAAAGATATTTCTGCGATACTAGGAAGTGAACTTAAAGATCACCCTCTCCTACTTATTCCAAAAGAGTTTAGACAAGAAATTTTAAATGATGCTTTAGCGAAAGATCCAGAACACCTTGAGCTTGTTAAGAAGTCATATATTTATAAAAGTGATCTCTCAAAAAGAAACAGAATGATCTATGATGCTCTTTTAAAGAACTATAAAGGAAAGCATACTGAGGTTCTAAAGCATATTAGGGTTGAAAGAATTGTAATCTCTAAAAGATACTCTTCTAGCGCTGTTACTATTGAGCCTCAACTACACGTTGATGCAAAACTTCAACAAATAACAATGGACAAGAGACTTGCCAGTCTCCCTCCATCTCTACAAAGTTTAAATCTCTTCTCGATGCAAGGAGAAGTAGTCTTGGCCAATCGAGGAATACTAGAATACTCAGATCTTCTTAAAAGACCCTTAGATACTTATAAGTACCTTCTTATGACTATGGAGACAGGTAGTATAAACCTTCAAGGAATTTTAACTCAACTTGATATCTTCTTTGTTGGTACTAGTAATGAAATTCACTTAGCAGCATTTAAACAGCATCCAGACTTTAACTCATTCAAAGGAAGAATTAACTTTATTAAAGTTCCATACCTCCTTGATTATAAAGATGAAATGAATATCTATAATGAACAAGTAGAGGGCCTTAGAGGAAATTCAGTTTTTGAACCCCATGCGCTTGAAGCTTTTTGCTTATTCGCTGTAATGACAAGACTTAGAGCAAGTCAGACAAAGCACTTTGAAAATTCAAAGTTAGCAAAGATTGCAACTTCTCTCTCTCCTCTTGAAAAAGCTAAGCTTTATGCAACAGAAGAGCTACCTGAACACTTAGACTCTGAAGAGAGACAAGTTCTCAAACTTGGTAGAGGTGATATTCAAACAGAATTTGTAAACGAGAACCTCTATGAAGGAAAGTTTGGTATTTCACCTAGAGATTTAAAAAACATTCTCTATAAAATCACTTCAAATCACGAAACAATAACTTTCGTAGAAGTTATTGATTACCTTTATAAGCTAATTCAAAAGAAAAATAGCTATGACTTTCTAAATATGACTCCTCAAGGGGATTTTCATCACCCAGCAAGGTTTATTGTATTAATAAAAGAAGATGCTCTTAATAAGTTTGATAGAGAGTTTAGAGAAAGTCTTGGTCTAGTTGATGATCGATCATACGAGGATTATTTAAAGAAATACATTGAAAATATAAATTCAATGATAAAAGACGAAAGAATTAAGAATATCATTACTGGAAAGTATGAAGATGCAGATGACTACTTTATTAAGGAGTTCGAGCAAAGCATTAACTTAAAAGAATCTCCTGACTCTTTCAGATCTCATCTAATCTCTAAACTTGGTGCCTGGTACTTAGATAATCCAGGTAAGGAAATTATTTATAATGATGTCTTCCCTGATATTGTTGAAAGACTGCAAGAATCATTTAGGGTTGAACAGAAAAAGGTTATTGTTGAAATATCTAAACACTTGGTATTTTTTGAAAAAGAAATAGCCAGTACAGATGAAGATGATGCAAAAACACCTCTTTCTGAAGAGCATCGTCATCAAATACAAAAGGTTCTAGATAACCTTATGAATAATTATAAATATTCACAAAATGGAGCACTTGCGCTAATAAAGTTTATAATTAAGGAACGTTATTAACTTTAGGCCATAAATGCCAATTATTGATAAAACATTTGAAAGCAATAAGTACACTGCCGTCTACCTCGTTGAAGAGGAACACGACGGCATGCGCCTAGATCAGTACCTACAAACTTATCTAGCTAGCTGGTCTAGAGAACAAGTCAAAAAGAAAATCTCTCAAGGTGACATCTCAATTAAAGATCGTCCTGGAAAACATCGTGCGTCCACTAAAATATATACGCGAGATATTATTACTCTCATTACCAATAAAACTGAGCATGAAGATGAGTACTGGAATGGAGAACTTTTAGAGCTTCAAACAGAGCCAGAAATACTTTTTGAAGATGAGGACTTAATCATCATCTCTAAGCCTCCGTATATGTCTACTCACCCGACAGGAAAGCATCTTTTTAACTGTGCCACAGTATTTTTTGAATCAAAGTACAAGAAGACCTGCCACTCTATTCATAGACTAGACAGAGAGACTTCAGGTGCCTTGATGCTGGCCAAGAATCCAAAGTGTGCACAAGTGATGACAGAAGGTTTTGAAAAGGACCTTGTTAGAAAGTGCTACTTCTTCATTGCCTATAATAGAGAATGGAATGGAGAATACTCATTTGAAGATAATCACCGCTTGGGTGCTAGTGAAGAGGGATTAAAAAGAATTTATATTAATCACTTTCCTAAAGAATCAACTGACGGAAAGAGTGCAAGAACACTTTTTGAAGTCGTTCATGTTGAAGGTGACTACGTTCTAGGTTTAGCATTTCCAATAACAGGCCGACAGCATCAAATTAGAGTTCACGCTATGATTAATGGCCTACCTCTTGTAGGTGACAAGCTTTATCTTGGAAATTTTAAAATGTTTCAAAGATTTAAAGATAATATTGCTACAAAAGAAGACCATGATTTAATGGAGATAAGCAGACACGCTCTACATGCTATTGCCTTAAGAGCTCCTTACAAAGGTGAAGAGAAAATATTTTCTTCCAAAATACCAAATGATTTAAAGAAATGGATTAGCTCTAAGATGACGATAGACTTAGTTGAACTTCAAGAAAGGTTAGAGTCTAAAATTCAGGATTACTTTAATAAAGACAAGAGATGATTATACACACCATCTGGTCCATCGTTTTCTTCACCAGTTAAAATAATTGGTGGCCTATACTCAAGCTTACTAAGAACATCTTTAATACTAGAAACACCTACAGAATTTTTAAAAAATCTAAACATTGATTCGTCATTAAGAGAATCACCAAAGTAGATACACTCATCTAACGAGACATCAGTGAGGTACTTCTCATGAAAGGTTTTTACAGCATTATATTTAGAAACGTCACCACTCCAAAAGTTTAAATGAACATTTGAAGTTGAGAAATTTATATCTTCTTTTTCTAAATACTTCTTAACTCCCTTAAATAAATCAATATCTAAGAGAAGATCACTGAGTTCAATTGCTCTATCTGTTAGCCTTCCATACGAGTCGGCACTAAGAGAAATATTTGAAAACTTCTTCAATAATCCCTTTGTAGAAACTTCCAAATGCTTGATATTTTTTCTTAAGACGAATGGCTCATCAATTGGGTTTCCATTCTTATCTCTTTTAACTAGTACTCCTCCCCCTTCTGCTATGACATAGTCTAGAGATGAGAAGTGAGTAATCAAAAAGTGTGCCCAAGACAAAGATCTTCCTGTCACAATGACAATAGGAACAGAGTGCTTCTTTGAATAGTCGAGAATATCAAAGAAGCGCGGAGTAAACTCCGTGCCCTTTGTAAGTGTTCCATCAAAATCTGAAAAAATTATTTTTGGGATCATAATATGGGCCCTCGCTGGGCCCTACTTAATTATTGAAGAGGGT
>NZ_JBFGYP010000140.1:0-6868 GCF_041587335.1 Halobacteriovorax sp. | reverse complement strand
GTTAAGAGATTTGGTGGTGGAAAGAGACCTAAGGGCTTTAGAACTGACCATATCGACCACGAAAGAGATGCTAAGCTTAGAGCTCAGGCCGAAGAGCGTAGAATAAAGAGAGAGATGTATGCTCCAAAGTCGTTCAATGACTCTCTAGCTAATAAGAAAACAGCTCAAGAAAATACTTCAAGACCTGTCGAGAAGCAAGATGATCCAGACTTTTGCTCAAGACCTGCTTCTAGAAGAGATAAAGAAGAAACAGCTCCAAGAACTATAGAAAAGGCAGCAGCTCCTGTAGCTTCTGAGGAGAGACCGCTTAAAGTTAATCCAGAAAGAAAGAGCTTTAGAAAGAAGAGTGAAGATTAGTCCTTTTCATTCCTATACGTAGGGGAGGGTTTAGTTATCTCTCCTGCTAATTCCATAATTCGATATTTCTTCCTCAAAAAATCACCTCATAGCATTGCCATTTAGTATCTTATCCCTTACCTTATTTAACAGAATATCTATGCCCGGGTGGTGAAATGGTAGACACGCACGCTTGAGGGGCGTGTGTCGCGAGACGTGCTGGTTCAAGTCCAGTCCCGGGCACCAATTCAAAGACAAGTATAGCAACTCCTAGAAGTTGCTTTTTTGTGCCTAAAATCTTCTTTAAATTTAACACATATATTGGAATTATTATTTATTGATCAAGATCAAAGATGAAGAGTAAAACTCACTACCTTAAAGAACTAAAGGTAGTGAAGTGATTATTTATTAATATGGGCTTATATATTCTGTCTTATATGATTCACCTTCATATTTGTCATCATTTCCACCAAACACCTTGTGAAAGTTTAGAGTTACAATAGTGTCATTATCATAGTTGTAAACTTGGTAGTTTTGCTTATCGCCTGCAAAAGCTTTCTTAAGCATGATTTCAAAACTATAACTTCCTTTTCCTATTCCAACAGATGCCTCTAACTCGTGCATTGGAGCTTCACCTGTCCTGTGAATTGTAGAGCTTACTCTAGTTCCAGCTTTAAATGCCCATGATCTCTCTGAGGCTTGGTAGTATGCATCTACTCCAGCTGAAGCTGTTACACTACTTGTGTCCATAATTGTACTCAAGACACCACTAAATTTAGCATCACCAACGATTCGGATTTTTCTGTTATCTGCTTGGTAAATGAATTGTTTACCAACACCTGCTTCAATAAAACCACCCAGTTCATTTTCACGACCAGACTCTAAGTTGTTTGGATGATATGAACCCATCGCATCGTGCATAAGCACTTGTTGTTGGGCCGCAGATAGAAAACTACGAACATCTTGATGGTTCAGTTCAATAATACCGACACCAACTTCAATATACTTATCTTTACCTTGTGCTTTATTATTTACTACAACTTTTATAATATTTTCTTCAGTAAAGTATTGGTCGTAAGTACTACCGTAAGGATCTGAATTATATTTTTCAGATTGTCTTTCTGTATAAAGATTAGAGAAGTAGACAAATTTATAATTAATTTTAAATGAATCAGTTCTAGAGATCTCTAGAAGAACACCATGAGTATTACCAAAGTCATTACCTAGTTTATCACCAGTCGCTAACTCATAAGCACCATATGCATTATCATTAAGGAGCGAAAAGTTGACATCAATCTCACCATTGACTGAGTCTTCAAAGACCTTCCCAGCTACAAGCTCAGCTATCTCTTTATTACAATCGCTATTGTCGCAAGAGTAGGATGCGGAATAGCTAAGTGGAGAGATCATTAGTGATAAGAGAATTAAAAAACTTTTCATAGTTATGCCCATTTGTTGATTTTGTTAAAAAACTATAGTTTCAATAGATTCATTTCAGTTTATACGATTTCAGTAAACTTTTTGGGAGAGTTGAAACATCTACATATGGGTGTAAAAGTGTTTAATCTTTATACACTTTCTATACATGCATCATGAGTGTTGTTTCATAGGTCGTATTTATATGGCACAGATATCTTACATATTTCGCATATTACTACATTTTTCTAAATTACTTGTGCGTTGTTAAGTAATTGAAAACATATATTTATGTTAACTAAAAAAAATCCGTCAAGTTACTGTATTAATTTATACTTAAGAGCATTTCTCGATTCAGACACTAGTCAATCTTGTTCTATTAATACAAGATGTAGAGTAAGGTAAAGCAACTCCTAAGAGTTACTTTGTTGGTTTTTAGAAGACCATCATAACTTTCAAGAAGTTAACCTCTATATTTGCAAATGTGACTCTGTCTGCAAGAACATTATTTCCTACATTATATTCTATATGTCCGACACCAACTCCCAATGAAAATCCTGCACCAACAAAAAACTCTTTTGATATCATTTTATAATACGCAACCTCGGTATCTAGAGCTGCGGCATTGAAGTAAAAGTCAGATGTAGCACCTGAGATTCTGTTATATGATTCTTTACTCGAGTACTGATATCCTAGAGATAGGGTAAATTGAAACTCACCACTATCAAAGATTGATCTTTTTCTCAACATAAGACCAAGTCCATAAGATTTATCATCATTTTCCGAATCGTAATAGGTGGTTAAAGAGTCATAGACTTTTAGGTCTTCATTAACATTGTTCACATTGAAATATCCACCAATATCTAAAGTATCAATTTTTGCATAAATAGCTACGGACCCTGTCTTGTCTTGAAAGTCGGGACGTAATATTAGTCCAGAAGTGCCAAAATCTAAGTCTATAATGAGATCTAAAGGGAGTGAATTAAATTCACCTTGTTTTTGTTCAATCTTCGCTACATCTTCATCAAATTCTGCATCCATTGCAAAGCCAGATAATTGTAGAGCGGTAGCGTAAACTCTTAATGATTCACTTTTAAATGGATTGAATTTCTCTAAGATTGTTGTCGTCGATGATTGATTTAAATCAATTGGAATTTCGATTGGAGAGAAATGATTTTGACTTGTTGTTAACTTTTCTGATGAGAACTCTTCAGTAGGTTTCAGTGTTTCACCAATAGCTAGACTTTCTCCATGTGTATGTATCTCTACTGATGGCAGGTTATTGTAATTTTTGACTTTAAATTTTTGGCCTGTGCTATTGATTAAAAAAGATGTCTCTGTTGTATTAACACAAAAGAGCTTAGCACTGTTTTCTTCTAGGCTTTGTACAATACAATCTGCACTTATGCTTTTAGAAAAAAATATTAGTAATGTAATTAAATAATTAAATCTCAAAATATACCTCTTAAAAAAATATTGAAACTTTAAGTATATTTATTAGTTTCTTTTCTACAAATGATTTATTCATAAGAATTCTTCACTCTTTTTTATCTCATTAGGCCTAGAAAGTTTTTAGATGTGATGAATACGTAAGAATTAGATAAAATAAAAAAATACTTTATAGCTTTATAGATATCAGGCACTAAATTGTTTAAAAGGTGATTAAACGTAGTTAGTGCTATTTCTAGCTTTTTACTGTGAAGTTTAGGGCAGTATTGATACATAACTTAAGGAGGTAATTTAGTGGGGAGTAATATCAGATAGATAGAGGGGAATATACAAGATCACAGTTCTTAAAATTATGGTAAAATGAATACTCTTGTAGATATATTCTCATACCGTTTTAGTATAAACTTTAAGGTGTTACCTTACATGTAGAGATATAAGAAGGCTTATGATGAATCGAAATTTTCGCGTTTTAATTGTTGATGATGATAAAGACATTCATGATGTTTTGTCCATGACTCTTGACACTAAAGACAGTAAGAAAAAGAAATCATTAAGTAATGATCTCTTAGAACAGCTGGCGATTGATACCAGTCAAAATATGTCTAACATTGATATTTTTCATGCCTATCAAGGGGATGAAGCACTGTCTATACTACAGAATAATACGCAAGAAACAATTGATCTACTTATTCTAGATATGTTAATGCCTCCTGGTATCAATGGAACTCAAGTCATGGAGAAGCTATCAAATACTTCTCAAGATTTAAAAATAATCATAAGTACTGCATACTTTCATGATCTTGAAGAACAAATTAGAGAAATGGCACAGAGTTTTAAAAGTGTTCACCTTATTTTAAAACCATTTAATCTTAATTTGTTTTCTGATTTAGTAACATTCATTTTATCAGAAGAAGAAAATACCTTCAGTAATAAAGACGTTCTAAATTTAAAATAGGAAAAGCTGTGACTGATAAAATGCATTTAGAGTTGTCACACGTTGTTTATGGAAGAAAACGAGAAATTGAAATTATTCAAGACACTGTATCTAGTGTAGATTCCTCAAATAGAAGAGCTATATTTTTTTCAGGTAGTTCAGGTATTGGTAAGACTTCCACTGTGAAAAAAGCGATATCTTCATTTTCTACAAGTGAAATTTCTTTTTTAAATGGAAAGTTTGATCAGCTTTCTGGAGATAGTTTAGGGAAAGCACTCCTAAGAGCAATTTCTGTTTTCTTTGTTGAAGTATTATCTGCACCTGAGAATGTTTTAAAAAGCTGGGAGGCAGAGCTTAAAGATCACCTTGGACAAAATGCAAGAGTTATTGCTGATGTTATTCCCGAGTTAGTAACTATTTTAGGTGAGCTTGAGGAGCCAGCAGAGCTTGGGCCATCTGAGTCGCAAGTACGATTTGAACTTATGCTGACAAATCTAATTCAATTCATCTCTAACAGATCAAAAAAGAAAATTGTCATGTTTGTAGATGACTTACAATGGGCAAGTGCGAGAAGCATTGGATTAATTCATAGAATTCTAAATTTAGAAGATTTGAATAATTTCATTTTTATTGGTGCATTTAGAGATGACGTTACTTCTGATCATCCTCTCCACGAATTATTGAATACAGATAGTAAGAAATTTAATCTTCATAAAATTGAACCTATCAATGGAGAAGATATTGACTGCCTCCTAAATGATTCATTTGGAAAGAATAGTTTTAATTCTGATTTATCAAAATGCTTAATTGAGAAAACAGCAGGGAACCCATTTCACGTGTTGCAATTTATAAAATACGCCAAGTTAGAAAATATCTTAACTCAAGTAGATGGAACTTGGACATGTGATTTAGAGAAACTTAGTAAACAGTCGATTTCAGATAATGTTGTTGATATACTTCTAAATGAGATGAAATTGTTAAATTTAGATCTACAGAAGTTCCTCTCTGTTTGCTCTATTCTAGGCAATGACATAAGTATGCCTCTACTTTTAAATGTTTTTGAAAGCAGTAGAAGTAGATTAAGTTCATTTGTTGAAAAAATGACAAGCCTCTCATACATAAATACCTTTGATGATAAGATTAATTTTTCTCATGATCGAATTCAGGAGGCTGCTTATGAACTTATGGATGAGGAGAATAGGGCACTACTGCATAAGAGTGTTGGTGAACATTTATTAAATAGTTTTAATTCTGGAAATTATGAAGATATTACTGAAATAGCTAATCACTTTAACATAAGCTTAGAGCTCCATTCTGAAGAAGAATTAATTGAGCTTGCAGAGCTTAACTATAAAGCATCTATACAATCTAAGAACTCTACTGCCTTTAATCAGTCTCTGGTTTATTTAGATATGGCCGATCGCTTAAAGGAGCTTATTAGAAATGACTATAGCTTATATTCAAATATTATTTTAGAGAAATCTGAATCTCTTTATTTAAATAGTAAATATGATGATTCAGAAAGTTATATTCTATGTCATTTGGAAGAAGATCTAAATCCTTCGACTAAAGCTCTTCTGTTAAATCAACTTGTCATACAGTGTACAGCACAAGGAAGGTATGCCGATGCAATCTCAACTGGTAGAAGAGCTCTTTCTTTTTTAGGGGTTTCCCTACCTGAGGATAATCTTGAGGAATCAGTAGAAAAAGAGCTGAAGACCGTTACACAGATGGTGCATGGGCGAGAAATTACTTCATTGAAAAATATTGAAGAGATGAGCGATCACAAAATGAAAATTGTGATGAGTATTCTCATTAATATGGATTCACCTTGTTACTTAAGTAATATAAGCCTTTATTGTATTGTTGTAGCTAAAATGGTTCAAACTTCAATCAAGTATGGATCTGTCGCTGAGTCTGCTAAAGGATATGCTTCTTATGGGATCGTTCTTTGCTCTTTTAATGAACATGAATTAGGACGTAAGTTTTGCGAACTTGGAATTCTAATCGCGGAACAATATGATCATCTTGGTCAAATTTGTCGCGCTTGTCATACTATGGCCAACCATGTTCAGTTTTGGACACAACATATTTCTGAAGGTGATCAATACAATGATAGGGGATTTGCAGCAGGGCATGATGCTGGAGAATATCTTTGGGCCGGATTTATAAAACTATTTAAGCCCTATAACCAGTTTTTTAGAGCAAGAAATTTAAATGAGTTAAAAGCCGATATCATAACAGGTATTGAGTATTGTACAAAGCATCCTAATCAACTAGGAGTAGATACCCTTACTGGTCTGGCCATTCTTGTTAATGAGTTGGGAAATCATGAAATTATTGGAAATGAAATTAGTATTCCTACGCATGATGAATTTGTTTCTAGTTGCCATGAGTCAAATAGTCTAATGGCCCTAAGCATGTATCTTTCAGTTAAGACATTTTCTTTAATTCTAGGAAACAAGTTTTCTGGAGCAACATCAATTATAGATGAATCGATAGATCTTCTACCGTACTCGTATTCTGTAAGTACAAATTTTTATGATGATTTTTGTAAGGCATTTCTTATACTCATAAATTCCAAAGATGATAAGTCTTTAAGCTCCACTCTTTTTTACGAAAAATTAACTGTAATTGAAGAATTAAGTATATCGTGTCCTGAAAATTTTGAACCATTTCAGCTTCTACTTCTAGGTGAACTAAGTATTCTTCAAGGAGATTTTTACCAAGGAG
>NZ_JBFGYP010000139.1:0-7016 GCF_041587335.1 Halobacteriovorax sp. | reverse complement strand
TAATTTTCTGTCTTCAATCTCTTTTAAGTAATCTTCGTACAAGTTCATAGATCTTCCATGTTTAGATGCGTTATATATTGTTTAAAAATTTAGCTTTAGAATAGTGGTACTCTATCATAGAGCAGTATAGTCGTAAAATAATTCAGTTGAAATAGAGCTAGGATTAGATCATTTTGAGTATTGTGTATCTATTTTGACCGTGGCGTCAGAAGTAAGGGGCTGCAAAACTAAGGTAGGCTAAATATTTTTTAAATAGAAGGACCCTGCTTTAGGGCCCTTGCTAATATATTTTATTGTCTCTTGCTTACTTTTTGTCTCGCCTTTGTTGAAAGACGTTGTCTCTCTGTGTAGCGAGTTTCGACTGTGAACTTTCTCTTAACGTGTCTGGCAAGGAAGTTCATTTTTTTGGCTTCAATATGCTTAAGACGAGTACAGCCGTGAGACCCTGCTGTTCCATCTACGTATTTAGAAGAGTGGAATCCAACCCCTAAGTGGTAGAATGTTGCCCAAGGCATATCTTCATTGTCTGAGTTTCTATAGTGATCCATTACGAAGTAACCAGTAACTCTATCTGTTACATCACCACCAAGACCCATTTCTCCATCTTTTTGAAGTAGGAAGTGTCCTAGTTCATTTTGGTTTTTCATTGGAGTTGTTTGATAAACATATTTTGATTCTGGAGTATAATCTCCTCCCGAACCATCATACCAACGTCTACCAGGAGTTGTTACCCAAGTTGCAACATGGTCTCCAGTGTATTGATCACCGTTAATATAGACGTAGGCACGGTAACACATTTCTGACTTACAAGATCCGTAGTCAGGAGCTTCTCTATCTTGTTTTGCATCAGTAACAACAACATGTACGCTGTTTATACGATTGAAGCTATAGGTTGCATCATCATTTTGAACTGAGTAATAAGCAAGGTCATCTTTATAACCCATGTAACCTTTTGAGTTACACTTATTTAAAGCACCAAGAAGGTGTCCTTCCATTTTTTCTTGAGCACGCTCACATTGTTTTACCCATTTAGGTCTAAAACCAAACCTATAGTCTGAGAAAAATGCCGTTGCACCATTGGAAATTGAGAAAAGAGCTAGAGCAGTAGCTGCTAATTTAAATTGTTTAAGCATTTGTAACCCTTGTTTAAAATTTATGGAGTATAAGTATCAAGGGAGGCAAGCATTGCTAAGGATAATCTTTTAGACAGTATAAAGTGTGAAAAATCTATAAGGTCTTACCTTAAATTCGGCACAAAGAAAGACCTGACATACTCCTAAAGTAGACAGGTCTTAGACTCTTTATTTTTGATTAGATTTCGTAGCTATAAGAGCAATCTACAGTTATTTCTGGAGTTTGATCTGTGAAGCTTCTTGGATCATTTCCTATAATTACAGCTTTTAAACTTCCTTTCTCACCGTACTCAGTTTGCGTAACCTTGATTGATGAAGGAATCGCCGAAAAAGTTAGGGTCTTATATCCCTCTGTATTAGTGATGATAAAGTGATAGTTTTTATCTTCAAGTTTTCCAAGAACATATACTTTAGAGTTTTCATCCATAGAGTAAGTTGTTTGGTTTACTTCACTATACCAGTCTATAGTTTTTTCATCGATAGTGAACTCAACATTATGTTCAGCATGGTCACCTGGAACTGATGCATTTAAAGCTGTTCTTCCTGAGGCTGATTCGCAAGTAAAAGTAGCGTTTGCAGATCCTGCATGAGCAGAGATGCTTATTGATAGCGCTAATAATGTAATAAGAGATTTCATGTAACTTCTTCCTTAGAATAGATTTTTTAATGAGCGCTTTTACACCTAAATAATCTTAATTTCTTTAGCTAAGTAAAATGTATATGCTATATTTGCAACTCAGTTGCAAATATAGTGTTCCTGTGATAACTCTAAAATAGATAATAAATCAGGAGAAGAGATGAGAAATTCAATTTTAAATGTATTTGCCATGTTGTTACTTTCTATATCAGTAAGTGCTGCAGAGATGAACGGAAACGATTTAGCAAAGGCCTTCAATAGTGCCCTTAATGAAGCCTCTGTAGAAGTTGATGTTGATTCAATTATAGCTTGGGAATCAAGTGTTGAAGACCATGAAGTAGAAGTTAAGTTCTTAAATGAGCAAGATCTTCACCTTACTTATGGATGTCACTACCACGGTCAAGCAATGGCCTGTCATGAAGAGCATCAAGATCATGGACATGAGCACAAGTCTCTAACTTCTGGATTCACATACGTTCAATCGGCTCATCAAGCAGCAGTTGAGAAATTTTCAAAAACCCTTACAAGAAAAGGAGCTAATTTTTCAGCTGTTGATAATTTAAAAGTTTGGATTGATGGTGGAGACCATGATCACGATCACAAATTATCTGATGACCACGGTGAAGGTGCGGATGTTTGGTCAAAATTTAATTACTCTCTTAATGGTACTGATGCAACCATCTTCGTTCTTTGTCATACACACGGTCACGAGGCTGAATTTAGCTGTCATTATAATCGTGCAGGTGAAGGGGAACCAAACCTTTAAAAATTGAATTGCTTTGGAGTTTATTTTGAAACATTTATATACAGTTACTTTTCTTTTATTTTTTAGTGTTTTTTGTTCATCTTGTGATGAACTTACTGGTGGAGATACTGGTGCAAGCTTAATTGATAAAACTTCTGATTTGATTGGAGGACTCGACTCTGTATCTGCAGGGGAGAGAAAGTACTTATTAAATGGGTCTGTAAGTAATGGTGGAAATTCTGGTCATTACTTTAGACTTAAATTTAAACTCCCAGAGGAAGAGTCTTTAAGCTTTTACTTCTTTAGTTCACGTTCTTTAGATAGTGGAATGAAATATTTCTTTGAAAGAGTTAATGGGTCCGTCTTCTTAACAATTAGTTTAAATGGGCTTGAGGATAGAACCGAACTCGTAGAGTTTAAAGAGGTCGACACTGTAGATGTTGCTATTGATATTCACAATGATCATACAGACGCTCATATGTTGGTTTGGGATTATAATGGAGCTCGTGGTGATTATGAAGAGTGCAGCTTTGATGGAGGTTGTCTTTATAACACTGAAGACTTTGCATTTGATGTTTGGATTGGGGTTGGAAGAGCGAACGGTCTCTTTTGGGGATTTGAAGGTGATAAGTCTTTAATCGAATTATTAGAAGGCCCTAAAGATGCTATCTCAAATGTTTAAATTTAACTTTTTTCTTCTTATTTTATTTTTTTCATTAAATAGCTACGCTCTTAAATATAGTGACGTAGAAGTTTCTGCTGCAGGAGATTTCTTATACGAGCACGGAATTAATAAAGATAGTAGTGCGACAGATAAATTAATTATGAGAGGAGTTGAACTCTCAATCTATGCCCCAGTGGATGATAGATTTAATGGAGTTTTAACTGCTGCTGCTCACGATGAAAATGGTGAGACAGTTGTAGAGTTACACGAACTCTATATGTCTTCTTTTTCTCTTATTCCGAGATCTAATATTCGTGTGGGACAGTACTTTCTTTCCGTTGGACGCCTTGGTCGATCTCATCAACATGACTGGGTTTTTACTAGAGCTCCAAAATTCTATAGAAGCTTTTTTGGTGATGAGGGGCTAATAGACTCAGGAGCAGAGTATAGTTACATGCTCCCAACTGATAATATCTATAACTTAATAGTTGGAGTTACTAGTGGTTATAAGTACGGACACTCTCATACTGAAGGGAGTAAGCCAAAGGTTCCTACTCACTATGCTAGGTTTTCTAGATTTTTTGAATTTAGTTCTACAAGTGGGCTAGATATAGGTCTTAGTTATCTTGGTAGAACAGACTCTCAAGAGAATGACTTAAAATTGGCCGGAATTGACCTTACAGCAAAGTGGAGAAAAGGAAGAATGACAGAGTATCTTCTTCAATCTGAGCTTTGGTATAAGAATGAGTTAGACATCTCTAACGAGTTAAAAGAGCAAGTTGGGATGTATGTATTCAATGAATTCGGTCTCTCGGTTCAAAATAGTTTTGGACTTAGGCTAGATGCTTTTAAAGATCTATCTAAGAGAAATGCTTTAACAAATAGAATTTCTAATAATATAAGCTATGGAACTCTTGTTCAGCATACCTTTACTTCTAGTGAGTTTCTTAAAGTTAGATCTACGATTGCTCATGAATTTGACCGAGAGGAAGGTCTAACTACAAGTAAAGACACTCGTGCGACAGTGCAGATGATCTTTATTTTAGGTAGTCATCCCGCTCATGATTTTTAAGGAACTCTACTCTTTAAAACCTTTTTAAGTATTTACATAATATGTTACCCTTGGCTTTTATATTAAGGAAGAGAAGTTATGAGTAATGAAAGTGTTTTTTCTAAATTTGAAAATCAAAAGACAATAGATATCTCTAATATCGATATATTAAAAGAAGAGTTTGATAAACTACTTGATCTAGATATTAAAAGTGTAGAAGAACTTAAAGAGTTTGTTGAAAAGAGAGATGTCATCTCTAAGCATCTTGTAAATAATTGGTGTGAAACATATTTCTTAATGACTACAGATGTGGCAGATGAAAAAAAGAAAAAGAATAATGAATTTGTAGATGAATTTATTACTCCAATTGAATCAGAGTATGGTGATAAATTAGATAAGAAGTTCTTGAGCTCTCCCTATATTAGTGAATTAGGGGAAGATTTTGATATTTATATTACAAACTTAAAAAGAAAAACTGAATTATTCTGTGAAGAAAATATTGATGTTAGAAAGAAAATAGATAAACTCTCTTCAGAAATAACTGAGATCCAGGGGAAGCTTCTAGTTGACTGGGAAGGGAAGAGAGTTCCGCCTCCAGAGGTATATCCTCACTTTAAATCTACTGACCGAGAAATTAGAAAGAGAGCTTATGAGGCCGTTTTAAATGCAGACCTATCCGTTTACGAAGAAATTAATCAGCGCTTTGATGAACTTATACAACTAAGAGTACAGCTTGCGAAGAACTCTAAAATGGAGTCTTTCACAAAGTATGCTTTTAAAGATATGCAGAGATCTGACTGGGATGAGACTCATTGTTTTGAATTTCATAAAGCAGTTAAAGAACATATTGTACCAATTCATAAAAAGCTAAGAAAGAAGAGAAAAGAAAGTCTTAAACTCGATAAGTTAAGGCCATATGACCTGAGTGTAGATTACCTTGGACGTGAGCCTCTATATCTTTATAAGAAAGAGAATGTAGAAGAATTCATCGAAGGAACAGGAAAGATCATCAAAGCAATTGATGAGGAACTATACTCATTCTTTAAAGACATAAGAGAAAATGACTTATTAGATTTAGTTTCAAGAGAGAATAAGGCCCCCGGTGGATTCATGCTCATGTATCCAATATACGAGAAGGCATCTGTTTTCTATAATGGAGTAGGCCTTGCATCTGACTTACAGGTTTTACTTCATGAGCTGGGACACTGCTTTCACTACTATCTTGGAAAAGATGTACGTCCGTATGCTCTTCAAGATTGGTGTGCTGAAGTTGCTGAGTCTGGCTCTATGAGTATGGAGTTCATAGGATTAGAGCATGCTCAGGAATATTTATCAAAAGAGGACTGTAAAAGAATAAAGGAAGATAGACTAAAAGGTGTAGTTGGACTACTCGTTTGGTGTTCTCAAGTTGATGAATTTCAACACTGGCTCTATGCTAATGCTGATCACTCTCAAAGTGAAAGAGAAGATAAGTGGAAAGAGTTAAGATTAGAGTATGGTGGTGATGATGTCGATATGACGGGCTATCTTGAAAAATCAGCAAAAGTCGATTGGCAATTTATGCACATTTTACAGATGCCTTTTTATTATATCGACTACGCTATAAGTGAAATTTTAGCGCTAAGTGTATGGGACAAATACAAAGAAGATCCTAAAAATGGATTAAAATATTATAAAGACGGTTGTCGTCTAGCTGCTTCAAAGTCAGTAAAAGAGATCTATCAAGCTTTTGGAACAACTCTATCATTTGGAGATGAAGTTCTAAGGCCTTTGGCAAAGAGATTAGAAGAAGAATTATTATAAAAAATATAAAATAGCAGTCATAGAGTGGACTGCTATTTAAATCCTTTTAGTAGGCTTACTACATTTTTACCAAGGTCTTTAGTAAAGTATCCTCCTTCCTGAAGAATCACCGTCGGAATATTTAGTGAGGAAATAATCTTTCCAATCTTTTCATAGTCTTTTGTCTCGAGTGAGAAGTTTCCAACAGGATCAAGTTTGTAAGTATCAAAGCCTGCGGAGAGTACTAAGTAATCTGCTTCAAATCTCTTTATCGCTGGAATAACGGTCTCAATTAGAGTCTTCTTATATTGAGAGATTTTCGTTTTTTCTGGTAGTATCACATTGAGATTATAGCCCTCTCCCTTTCCTGAACCACTCTCTGAAGAAAAGCCCCAAAAGAATGGAAAGTACTCCCTTGGGTCTCCATGAATAGAGATGGTGAAGACTTTGTCATCTTTATAAAATATCTCTTGAGTTCCATTTCCGTGATGAAAATCTATATCAAGAATAGCGACTCTTCCTTTCTTCTTAAGCATCTTGGCCACTATTGCTGCATTATTAAAATAGCAGTAACCACCATAACTATCTTTAGTTGCATGATGACCTGGAGGTCTTGAAATAGCATATGAAACTCTAGACTTTCCCTTGTAGACTACTTCTCCTGCTGCATAAGCACTGGCTGTACTCCAACTTGCTGCTGACCATGTCTTATTGTTAAGTGGCGTACCACTATCAAAGCAGTAAAAACCTGCGTGCTTTATATTTGTTGGATCTGGGTTTGTGTTCTTTCTTTGGGGAAAGACACTTGGATAGAATGTTTCTCCATCAGGTAATCCAGCAGCAGTATTATAAAGAGTTACTAGCTCGTAGCTATGACAGTCTCTAATATTTGATAGGGGAATACGTTCAGGAGTTCTTAGATCAAAGAGTTCCTTCTCAGCTTTAACTGCTCTAAAGATAGACTCTGCTCTCTTAGTACTCTCTGGATGTTTGATACGATTCCC
>NZ_JBFGYP010000138.1:0-7169 GCF_041587335.1 Halobacteriovorax sp. | reverse complement strand
TAGTTGGCCGAACCGATTAGGTTGACGTCAAAGTTCTCTTCAAAAGCTTCCCTTTGAAAGTCTAAAGATAAGAAAGTTGACTCTATGGCTAAGGTGTTTGGCGCAGAGTTGTCGACTTCTGTTTTTATTAACTCTTCAGTCAGCGATACTTTCTCAGCTGCTAGAGAGCTCGTAATCAACAATGTAAATATTGATAAGAGTTTTAATGATTTCATTTTTATATATCCCTTTGGTATTCAAACGTTTGTTTGACTTTAAACGATCGTTTAACTTTTTTCAACTTAAGAAAGTAAGCTTGTTAACTAAAATTTGATTTTACTCGTAATATTAGGAGGATAGAGAGTCGTATTCCTCGTAGAGCTCTAGTATACTCTCTTCGATTTTCTCTTTTTTGCCACCTAAATCGGCATAAAGTTTACTCGTTTCAACATCCATAGACTCGAAATTGAACTTGAGCATTAACTCGTCTATTGAGGCCATCTGAGCTTCAGCGTCTTCAATTAGACCTGGAAGCTCCTCTAATCTCTTCTTTTGTTGATTAGAAAGCTTGGCCGAAGTCACTTCTGGTATTTTCACATCTTTTTCTACCGGGGCCGATTCAGCTACGGGAGTAGGTTGGGGAGTAGTTTCTTCATCCTGCTCTTGGTCGAGTAGGATATTTTCTAATGCAAGTGCTTCTAGATAGCTTTCTGCTTGGCTATATCCACCAACAAATTGCTCGATTGTTCTATTGTGAAGCACCCACGTTTTATTTGTTACATTTGATAAAAAGCTTCTGTCGTGGGAGATAAGAATTAAAGAGCCTTTAAATTGAACTAGTGCGTCTTCTAAGATTTGAAGAGTTTCTAGGTCAAGGTCATTGGTAGGCTCATCAAAGATCCAGATATCAGCTTGCTTAGTAAGATTCTTTGCAAGTTGAAGTCTACCTTTTTCTCCACCAGATAATGTTTTAATTGGTCTATTTAAATCATCTTTTGAAAATAAGAAACTTTCAAAATACGCCGAGACATGCTTTGTTCGTCCATCTGCAAGAGTTACTTGATCTGAACCATGTGTAAGAAAGCCGTGCGGAGTTTCGTTTTCATCCATCTCTTCTCTTTTTTGAGAGAAGTATTGAATGTTCAAACTATCGGCTACTTTTAACTTTCCTGATGTATTTTCAAGTTCTCCAAGAATCATTTTTACTAGAGTTGTCTTTCCAACACCATTCTTTCCAATGAGTCCAATTCTATCACCTTTGTAGATGTCTAGATTTAGATTTGAAAATATATCTTTATCTGGGTAGTTAAATGAAACTTCCTTCATTTCAACTAAGCTTCTAGTCTTTCTATTACTTGAACTAATATTAAGATCTAGAGCACGTCTTGCTTCACCCTTAGCTGTACTAATTTTACTTTTTAAGTCGTGGAAGTTTTCTACTCTTTTCTTACTACGAGTCCCTCGGGCCTTAATCCCTTGTCTCATCCAGGCCTGTTCTCTACTTAGAGAATTCTTTAATCTTCCAATAAGCTTTTGCCTTGCAGACTCTTGCTCAGTTAAGAAATCAAGATAATCAATGTAAGACCCTTTAAAACTTTCGATAAGACCGTTCTTTATATGTAGGATCTTGCTACAAACTTTACCAAGTAAGTATCTATCGTGAGAAATTACAACAAAAGTTTTACCAGAACTAACCAGCTCATCTTCAAATAATTTAATTGTCTCAATATCTAAATGGTTAGTAGGCTCATCCCAAAGAATTAGATTTTCTTTTGCTGTAAAACCAAGACTAAGAAGAATCTTCTTTTGCTCACCACCACTTAAGTCGATTACTCGCTTATCTAGGTCATGTTGACCAAAGTACTTCATATATGATTCAAAAGACCTAATCAGCTCCCAGCTTCCAAGGTGCTCTAGCTCATCAAGAAGCTTATTTTGTTTCTCAATCAACTCTTCGCTATATGAAGTTTCAAATTGCTCATTTATTAAGTCTAGTGCCTTGTGGGCCTTAAGGTGCTCAGGGTAAAATCTAAAGAAGTAGTCCCTAATTGTTACGTCATCCCCATCTTCTAATTGCATCTCTTGTGGAACAAGGAATGTTGAAAAGCCTTGGTTATCATCACCACCACTATTTGCTTTATCAAACGTAAATGGGGGAGTTGATCTATCAGGAGTTACCTTTGAAGCTAATATTTTAAAGAGTGAGGACTTACCCTTACCATTTAATCCAAGAAGTCCAATTTGATCACCATATGAAATAGTGAAGCCGGCTCCAGTGAATAAAGTTTTTGTTCCAAGGTGTAAGTGAATATTGCTTAAAGTACATAGTAATGACATGGCGAGACTATATAGTTTAAGGGGCGCTTATTCAAGAATTCTTACTCGATAATAGAATAAAAGGGCCCTAAACTACTGACAATTCATTCTTGGTAGTATTGCGAAGTGGCACAATATTCCTTGTTGATAACTCGAGAGGATTTGAAGGGTATACTTATTGTAAGGCCTTTGGAGAAAGGTGAACCTGTCAAGGAGCTTATCATCAAATTTCCAGCAATAGCCAATAAGTCATATCAGGCTTTTAAGTCTCAAACTTCGATGCTTAAAATTATGAATGACGTCATAAAGAAATTACGAAAACTATCCTCTGGCCCAAGAAGGGCAAGACTTGTTCATAAAGAAGTCGATAAGAGAGTAGGCGCACTTTTTCAAGACTCAGCTGTGATGAGAAATGTTTCCTGTAGACAAGGCTGCTCAGCCTGTTGCCATACTCAGGTAAGTATAAGTGATGATGAAGGAGAGCTACTTCATAAGATTATAGAAGACGGTCACAATATAGACTTAGAGAGATTAAAAAAACAATCTATTGCAAGTAAGAGTAGCACTACATGGTATAGGCTAAGCTATGAAGACAGAGCTTGTATTTTCTTAGATGAAAATAAAAGTTGTACTATTTATAATAATAGACCATCTGTATGTCGTACAAATCACGTTGTTGGAGATCCTAAGGATTGTTCTACTGAAGATGGACTTGAGCGCTCTGTTAGATTATTAAATACATTTGAAGCGGATATGGTTGTAATGGCCGGATATAGTCAATGTGAGGAGAATGGAGCATTGCCTGATATTCTTTATAAGTTGATTAATGGAAATAAAGAAGTTTTAGACTTATTTACTCCACATAAATCTATTACACAGGTTTTCAAAGAATTCGATTAAAGATATGCTCTCTACATGAGTAATTGTCCCCTTTGTCTTGAAGACAACTATCAACATTATTTTGATAATACTAAGAAATCATTTTATAAGTGCAACACTTGCAAAATGATTTATACGTCTAGAGATTGTCTTCTTAATGCAGATGAAGAAAATAAAATCTATGACCGTCATGAAAATGATCCCAATGATATTCACTATGTTAACTTCATGGAGAGAATACTCACTCCTATTAGAGAACACTTAACTCCCAATTCTTCTGGCTTAGACTTTGGGTGTGGTCCAGGACCAGTTATAAAGTCTGTCCTATCTAAAGAGGGCTATGAAATAAGTGAATATGATCCTTTTTATTTCAATGATAAAAAGCTTCTTGAATCTAAATATGATTTCGTTATTTCGACTGAAGTTATTGAACATATCTATGATACAAAAATTGACTTTGAGTTAATGCTTTCTCTTCTAGAAGAAAAAGGTGTCCTAGGTATAATGACATCGTTTTATCCTAGTGGTATAGATAAGTTCAAGAGATGGGGATATCATCAAGATCCTACTCATGTTCGATTTTTTAATGAAGAAACATTTGAATGGATTGCTAATAAGTATAACTTGGAGTTGATAATTCCAAGAAAGAATGTAGCACTTTTTAAAAAGGTATAATTATGATTAAAATGTATGGAATTCCAAACTGCGATACTGTCAAAAAAGCTAAGAAGTTCTTAGAGGAAAATAACGTTGAATTTGAATTTGTAGATTTCAAAAAAGTAACTCCTACAGAGAAAGAAATTCTATCTTGGAAGAAGTCTTTTGGTGACTGGCCAGTGAATAAGCGTGGAACGACTTTTAGAAAGTTAAAAGAAGATTTTGAAGCGGCCAACGATAAAGAAGTGATTAGCCTAATCTCTGAAAATCTGTCTGTGGTTAAGAGACCAATACTAGAGAAGAGTGGAAAAACTCTTTGCTTTGGATTTGATAAAGAGGTTTTTGGTAGCCTTGTATGAATAAAGAACAATATCTCGCCAAGAAGAAAGCACAACAAGTCGAATTTGATAATATTCAAAGAAGAGAGACGTGCTTAAATTGTAGAAGGACATCTAGCGCATGTCTTTGCGATGATATTGTTGAAATAAAAACTAATACGATGTTCGTTCTTCTTATGCATCCAATGGAAGCGAAGAAAGAAAAAGTTGGAACGGGAAGACTTACTAAAGCTAGCTTAAAGAACTCTAAAGTTATTATGGGAATAGATTTCAGTAATGACCCTGAGGTTAATGAGTTAATAGATAACCCTGACAATCTTTGCTTTGCTATGTACCCAGGAAAGAGTGCAATAAATATTAGCGAAGAAAAGTTTACATTTGATAAGTCTAAAAAATTAGTAATTTTTGTTATTGATGCCACATGGCCTTGCGCTAAGAAGATGATGAAGTTATCAACTAATCTACTTGATCTTCCTAGAGTTTGCTTTACTCCTACAGAGAGGTCAAAGTTTGATATTAAACAACAGCCAATGGAATTTTGTCTCTCAACAATTGAGTCTGTTCACTACTTTTTATCAGCTTTAGAAGAGCAGGGTGTAGAGAAACTAAATAAAACTCATGACTCACTTTTAAAAACTTTAGAGTCTCTTGTTAACTATCAGTTAGAGTGTGAGAGTGATCCTAATCGTCAAACCTATAGAAGAAATTCATTTACACCATTTGAAAAAAGAAAGAAGTCTGTAAAGTGGAAGACTCGCTCTCTTTTTGTTGATTAGCCTAAACCTCTTTTATAGAAGGGCTTAAAGAGTAGGCACTCTTTATTTTCTTTTAATAAATACTTACCTTTTTTTTACATTTTTTTTCGATTTGAATTTATACTAACGTTATGAACTTAATAGATATCGATCGACAACACTCTCTTAGTTCCCTTGTTGAATCTCTTAAAAGAAATAAGAGTAAAATGAAAGTATGGCAGTCCATTAAAAAGACTCAGGACTTTTCGTATGGAATTATTGTAGATATAAATTCTTTTTCATCGACAATAAAAATTCGTCTTAATAAGAAAGAAGTTACTGAATTTGATAAGCATCAGGATCTCTATTTCCATTCTCCTTGTAGAGAAATTATATTTAAAGCAAAAATTAAAAATAAATATGAAGGCTTTATTGAGATCTCTTTTCCTGTCTTAATTAAAATGAAAGAAGCTCGAGCAGAGAGGAGAACAAATTTAGGTCTTCAAAGTAACCAATACGTAAATCTGTTACTTATGAATAAAAATAAAGAAAAATTAGAGACGAAGTTAAAAGTCCTCGATTTTTCTGACCGTGGACTGGCCCTATCTGTTAATAAGTTTGTATTTGAAGAACTTGATGTTGATTCTAAGGTTTTAGTAAAAAAAATCTCTCCAAGTGGTGAGCTTGAGAGCAATATCTACATTGTTAGAAATATGGGTAGTATTCTAAATAAGATTAGTTCTACAAAAGAATTTAGAATAGGTTTAGAAGTTAGTTATTAACTTTTAAATACTTGATATTTACACAATTCTGTATAGGTAACAAATGAAAATGACATGCGTCTAATGTGAAGGGATAATGACCGACTCTTTGCGTTGTCTTATAATGGGTTTACTACAACTTATTAATAGACATCACAAAGGCGGTCACTTGAAGCTTAACTCAGAACAACAACTTCGAATAGATATTCTATCAAAATTTATTGCTGGAAACATTCACTACTTAGATGCCATGGAGCTACTTAAAATTCGTGAAAGGCAATTTAGAAGACAAGTGAAGTCTTTTAGAGAGCGTGGTATTGAGTCTGTTATCCACGGAAATATTGGCAGATCTCCCTCAAATAAAATTTCCGACTCTACTAGATTTAAAGTTAAAGAGCTGTATCGAGGACGCTTCCGAGGACTTAACTTAATCCACTTTCAAGAAAAACTTATTGAGGAAGGTATTACAAACCCTCCTTGCTATTCCACTCTTCGAAATATTCTCTTAGAAGAAAAATTAATCTCTATAAAAGTTCGAAGAAGAAAGAGAGTTCATCCAATGAGAAAGCGATATGAAAAAGAAGGGATGATGGTTCAGATTGACGGTAGTCATCACCGTTGGCTACCGAATAAATTACCTCTGTGTCTAACTCTTGCCATGGACGATGCTACTGGAAAAATCCTTGCAGCAAAGTTTACACCTACAGAAACAACCTTTGCAGCAATGGATGTCGTCGAGAAAATCATAAGAGATAAAGGTCGCTTTCAAATGCTCTACTCTGATAGAGCAGGAATTTACGGAGGAGGAAAAAGAGATGGCTATAGCCAAATGAATAGCGCATTAAAGCAATTAGATATTTTATCGATTCAAGCAAATACGCCCCAGGCAAAAGGACGTGTAGAAAGAGTCTTTAGAACTCTTCAGAGTCGTCTAGTAAGTGAGATAAGACTAAAAGGCATAAGAACTCAGGAAGAAGCAAATAAGTATCTTAATGAAGAGTTTATAGATGAGTTTAATACAAAGTTTGGAGTGGAGGCAGTCTCAAAAGAGTCAGCATATAAATGTTTCGACAAAACAATCGATCTTAACGAAGTTTTCTGTTTGAAAGATTCAAGAGTTGTACAAGAAGGTCACATAGTTTCTTACAGAGGCAAGAGACTTTTATTAAATCTAGGTCGAAAAGAAAGCTTTATAAGGGAGCAAGTTGAAATCAGAGAGTATCGAGACGGTACGACACGATTATTTTTAAAGGGAAAAGAAGTCGACTATGAATATTTTGATGAAAGAATGGCCGCGTAAGGGTGACATTTTACCTTAAAAGGGAAAATGTTAACTGATTGATAATAATAGAAAATTGGAAAATAATGAATCTAGTAAATCAATTTCAAGGCAAAGTGGCATTATAAGAGAGAAACATGTCATTATCCCTTACAGGCCATCATGCCATTTTCGATTATCACCTACACATATTTCATTGCTATGACACATATATTTGCCATTAATT
>NZ_JBFGYP010000137.1:0-7200 GCF_041587335.1 Halobacteriovorax sp. | reverse complement strand
CCGTATCGACTGTAAGATCTTGAGAGTTTATAAGTTTGATAACTTCCAACATTTTATCTGGTTGTACAAAACCACCACTTTCACAAGGTAATCTACCAGACTTAGGAATATAGACAGTATTTAAAAGTATATTTTTAAGCTGGTCTGTTGATAGTGATTTATTTAACTCATGTGCCTTTAGTAAAGCGTTTAGTACAAAAGGTGCGGCCATAGATGTACCATTTAAAGCTATAGTTCCACCACCAGACTGTGCCGATACAACCTGTTGACCTGGAGCAAATACTTGTACGACTCTTTTTCCATATTTTGAAAAACTAGCTGGCTTATACTCTTCATACTTACTAGGATCTAAACTAGCTGTATTTAAGGCCCCAACTTTAATCATGTTTGAATATTCATAGCTTGCCGGATAATTAGAATTTCCCCTTAGGTCTAAATCTAGCGCCTTACGACCGTTACCAGAAGCAACAACAAATAATGTATCCGAGTTTTCTTTGATCATACCTTCAAGAAAATAAAATGAATCTCTTGGTGCTGACAACATTGCTCCAGGTGAGCCTAGAGCAAAACTCATATTAACAAACTTAACATTTTTATTTTTAATAAATGTACCAGCATTCATTAAATGATCAGAAATAGCTACATCTCCAGCAAAACCAACTAGCCCATAACTATCAAGATCTTTGAGCGCAAGTGACGCCACATGTGTCCCATGTGATACAGGGTAAGGCGTATGAACAAGAGAGTGTGTCTCTCTAATATTTCTACTATCAATTAGAAGACTAAGGCCTGCATCATCTTGTCTGTGCCAACCCCATGAATCATCGACTCTTCCGTTTCCATCATTATCTATACCATCTCCAGGGATATCATATGGTGAGTTATAAAGTTTATGAGTGAGAGAAGGATGCATTATATCAAAACCAGTATCAATAATAACAACTGGCTCTCTATCCTTGTTGTTAAAAACATCAATGCGTCTTTTGATTTCTTCAATACTTAGGTTAGAATTCTTAATTTGATCAATAACATCAAAAGGAAGATTTTCATTGTACTTTCCAATAAGAACTCCGTTAGGAGTATAGGCCTTAAATTCACTAACAAGGTTGGCCATAGGTGCGGCCATATTATACTTAACCAGATAGTACTTAAGAACTTCTCCATCAGCACTTAGAACATCTATTCGGTAAGGCTTCTCGGCTCCACTTTTGTAATGTTCAATTGCCTGTTGCTTAAAAGTTGAACCTGATATTATCCATGATTTTAGTATTGAGCTTCCTTCATTCAGGGTACGCTCTTTTATCTTTCCTTTATTCTCACCTCTTGTAACAAATGATTCTTTTAGAAATGTTCCATTAGTAAAGTACGTAAGCTTACCAGAATATGTATGTATTCCTTCGACATTCCATGAGTCTGTTGAGATCACATGACCTTCACTATTGAAAGTTCTTCTTCTCGTAATACTTCCACTTTTTAAATGAATCTCTTTGGAACTAATAAGAGAATCCCCAGAACATTTAAATACTGTCTTCCACCCACTATCTATAGACTCTAAAGAGTCGGGACAAGTTCCAGCAAGAGTAGTAGTCATCACACTTAACGTAAGTAAAATCTTTTTAATCATAGAATCTCCAAAGAAGGTGAATCTACCATATATTCATATTTCGATGGATAATGATGCAGAAATTACAGTGAATAAAACATATAGATTCAAAGGAGACTATATAAACTATTCACAGTTATTGCTAAGTAATATAAATTCATTAAATTGAGACATCAAAAATTAATATCTAACAGGGAAAATTCAATGAATTTCATAAAAAGCTTAATAGCTCTTACCTCAGTTCTAATAATAAATTCATCATACGCATGTGAAAGTGTTGATTTGAAGATAAGTGAGTATAACCACGGGTTTGCAAGTGCAATTGACCTAGCAAAAACAATTGAATGTAACCTAGATAAAGAAATGACGTCTAAGCAGCTTTGTGGAACAAGAATTGGCCTAAAAAAAGACAAGTACAGCTTTGCAAAAAAACAATATGACTACGGCTTTATAACAAAAGAAGAACTAACTAACTTAAAGAATGAGTATCAAGAACTTCTAAAAAGCTGTAATAAGTAATTTATAATAGAATTGGTATAGAATCTTTCTAGAATCTATACCAATTGTTCACATAACCTCTGGGCTAAAGTGTAAACAATTCATAGATCACTATCTTTCAATATAAACCCTATTCTTTGTACTAACTTGCTGTTATATCAATAACATGAAAGTAAATGTAATATATCTCGACAACTTAAAACTCGAAGCTAGCTTTGATGACTATAAAATCATTTCTGACCAACCAGTTAGATACAAAGGCGATGGACTAGCACCTGGGCCATTTGATTACTTCTTAGCGTCCTCTGCAATGTGTGCGGCATACTTTGTAAAAGTCTACTGTAAAGCGAGAGATATCCCTACTGAAGATATAAGAATTAGTCAGCAAAATATTGTTGATCCAGAAAACAGATATAAACAATCATTTGTCATTCAGGCAGAGCTGCCTCCTTCAATTTCCGACAAAGACAGGGAAGGAATTATTCGCTCAATGGATCGCTGTACAGTAAAGCGAGTCATTCAAAATGAAATAGATTTTAAAATTGAAGTTACTGACTCTCTTAGTTCAGACGCAGGTCTAGAATATGAAACAGAGTCTGATCCTGGTACTCAGACAATGATTATAGGAAAAGACTGCTCTTTAGAAGAAACTATAGAAAATATGACAGGTCTATTAAAAGATCTTGGAATTAATATTGAGATTGCTTCATGGAGAAATCCTGTACCTCATGTTTGGTCAGTACACATAAGAGATGCTGACTCTCCTATTTGTTACACAAATGGAAAAGGTTCAACTAAAGACTCTGCACTATGCTCTGCTCTTGGTGAGTATCTTGAAAGAATTAGTAATAATTATTTTTACAATGATTACTATCTCGGAGAAGGAGTAGCAAACGCGAACTTTGCTCATTATCCAGATGAGAAGTGGTTTAAGCTTCGACCAGATGGGGTAATGCCAATAGGTCTGATGGATGAAAATCTTCTTAATGCATATGATGTTGACGGAGAATTAAAACCATATCACCTAATAGATACAAACTCTGGAAATAAAGAACGTGGAATATGTGCTATTCCATTTACACGTAACTCAGATAAAGAAACTGTATATATTCCAGTAAACCTAATTGGTAACTTATTTGTTTCTAATGGTATGAGCGCTGGAAATACAATTTATGAAGCAAGAGTTCAGTGCTTATCTGAGATATTTGAACGTGCAGTGAAGGCACAAATTATTCTTGAAGAAATGTCTCTTCCAGACGTACCTAAAGAAGTATTAAATAAATTCCCAACAATTGTAGAAGGAATCAAAAAACTAGAAGAGCAAGGTTTTCCAATCCTTGTTAAGGATGCATCACTTGGTGGTAAGTTTCCTGTAATGTGTGTCACTCTAATGAATCCTAGAACTGGTGGAGTTTTCGCTTCTTTTGGAGGACATCCTAAGTTTGAAGTAGCGCTAGAGAGAAGTCTTACAGAACTATTACAAGGAAGAAGTTTTGAGGGAATGAACGATATTGCTCTGCCGACTTTCAACGAATTTGCAGTGAAAGAGCACAATAATATTGTAGATCATTTCATTGACTCTACAGGAGTAGTCTCTTGGAAATTCTTTAGTTCAAAGTCAGACTATGAATTTAGTGATTGGGATTTCACAGGAACAACTGAGCAAGAATATAATTATCTTATGGATATCTTAGAAGATATGGGTAAAGAAGTTTACATAGCTGACTATGAAGAATTAGGAGCTAAGGCCTGTAGAATATTAGTGCCTGAGTACTCTGAAATCTATATGCCAGAAGATCTCGTATGGGATAATAACAACAAAGGAATTGTCTTTAGAGAGAGTATATTAAATCTTCATAGATTAACTAATGAAGAGCTAGTAGACCTTTTAAATGAACTTGAAGAGTACGAACTTGATGACCACCTTCCTGTGCCAGAGCTAATTGGTGTAGCCTTTGATGAAGTCTCTACCTGGGGAATGCTTGTAGTTGGAGAGCTTAAAGCAATGATTAACCTAGCAATAGGAAATCTTGAAGAAGCTAAAATGAGTGTTGAAGTTCTAAATCAATTTAACGAATATACTCCTGAAAGAAAGAAGTTCTACCAAGTTCTAAATATTACTTTAGATATTGCAATAGAAGATGACTTAGAGTTTTCTGACTATATCGAAAACCTTACTTTAATGTTTGGTGAGCAGACCGTAGCTGACGCTATAAACACAATTCAAGGAAAGGAAAAATTCTTTGGTCTTCCAGAAACAAATAATAAACTTGAAGGTATTGATAAACATCTAAGGCTTATAGAGAGTTACAATAAGCTTCAAGTCGTTAGAGAGAGATATAAGAAACTATAGAGATCTAGCTCCGCCCTTAAGAGAATAGATATTTTGAACCCCTCTATCTCTTAAGGAGATTACTAATTGCTTAGATCTAATCCCTCTATGACAATAGAGGACTGTTTTTTTATTCTTAACCAGAAGATTTTCAACATCGGAGTCTTCCCTATCTCTAATATCGATAAGCTCTACGGAGAGGTTATCAACTTCACAGAGAGAGACCTCAAGATCATCAGATTCAAGAACTACCTCACCAGCACAAGTTTGGCAGTGTTCTTTCTTTATATTGTTAAGCTTCATTTGAGTTAGGCGCTTTAGGTCTAATAGTAGAGTTTGAGAAGAAGTATTGTTGTAATCTTCATTTAACAAAAGTATTGCTTCGCTCGCCTGAAGACTACCTATAACGGCCACACTGCTTCCAAGGACACCAAAATCATTACAATTACCAATCTGAGAGTCACTAGGAGTTGATTCATAGTTGCATCTTAGACAACCGTAATCTCCTCCTGGAATGAAGGTTCTAATTTGACCTTCATACTTATAAATGCTCGCAGATATCAATGGAACTTTATTCTTAAAGCAAGCGTCATGTAATAAGAATTTAGTCGCAAGGTTATCCGAGCAATCTAAAACGATATCTCTGTTTCGGGTTAAATCGACTACATTAGACTCATCAATATATAAGTCGGTAGATATAACCTTTATAAAAGGATTCAAGTTTTGTAGGAGGTTTGCTGCAATAACAGATTTTTTCTCCCCTACAACTTCTGGAGAATAGAGAAACTGTCTATGGATATTTCCAATTGAGATAGTATCAAAGTCAACAATTTCAATCTCACCAACTCCGGCCGCAGCGAGGGATTGGAGAACAGGGCAGCCAAGACCTCCAGCTCCAATGACTAAGGCCTTAGAGTCTTTTAACTTATTTTGATCAACGAGCTTATCTTGCTTCTTGTAATAATCTTCTTCATCAAAGTGAACATGAGTGTGATGATCTTTACAGAAAACCCATTTCGACTCATCTTCGACATAGTGCTCTTTCTTCCAAATTGGTAATCTAAACTTAATCTCATCTATGACATATCGAGATGCTTTATAAGCATCATCTCTATGAGTTGCAGTTGCACCTATCCAGATGGCCGTATCTCCAAGAGACAAGTGTCCATAGCGGTGGACGCACTCAATATGATGTAAGTTAAACTTCTCTTTTGCTTCTTTTAGGATCTTTTTCCCTTCAAGAGTCGCTAGTTCTTCGTAGACTTGGTACTCTAAAGAGGAAACTTTCTTTCCCTCATTATGATCTCGAACCCATCCCTCGAAGGTAACTAATGCACCGGCATGAATATTTAAGATATTTGAAATATGTAAGCTACGGTCAATAACATCAGAAGATATCTTAAACATAACTAACCTCCAGCAACTGGTGGTATAAAGACGACTCTATCGCCTTCTGCAATATTCTTATCAACAGTAGAGTATTCATCATTAACTGCAACTTGAATCATCGAAAGAGGTAAGTCAAAACCATATTGATGACTAAGTTCACTATAGAGTTCAGCATATGTAGCTGAATTTGTCTGATACTCTTCGTTAGTTTTTCCAGATTTCTCTCTCAACATGGCAAAGTATTGAATTGAAATATTTTTCAAGGTCTCACCTCATTTAACTCTTCAACTGTATTTATATTAGCTAAGTTAATAGTCCCAACTTGCTCTAGAGTTAGAACACTTTCATTTTTTAATATTTTGACAGGACATTTAATATCTTCGTCCTGGGCCTTCTTAAAGACCTCATATGCTTTTGGTGTATAAAGAGTACACAGTGGTTCAGCAAACCCTTTCTCTTTATTTTTAAAGGCAGTTGCTACGTTTAACTCACTATAGTTCTCTATTAATTTTACGACAGTATCTCGATTGAAATAGGCAAGATCACATGCCACTACTATCCAATTAGAATCTGGAAACTTCTCTAAGGCAGAGAGAATTCCAGTTGCAGGACCCTTACTTTCACCGCTATCAACAATAGTTGGAATATCACTCAGTGTAGTACCTTCCCACTGAGACTCTCTAGCTGAGAGAAAGACCTCGTCGCAAAATTCGTCTAAAATGTTTTTAATATATTTTGCATGAGCAGTTCCATGATACTCGATGAGTGCCTTATCGCTCTTCATCCTCTCACTTCTACCACCTGTTAAAATCAGTCCTCTCAGAGGTCTATTTAGCACAAGACTCTTCCCGCCAGATTTGAAGAGAAGTTTTGTCTCCCCTATTACCATGTCATGGGAAACAGCTTTGCACATATCATATATAGTAAGACAGCCAACCATTGCCCCATGAAGAGCCTCCATCTCTATTCCTGTCTTATAGCTTGTCTTTACACGGCACTCAACAGTTACCTTTAAAGAAGAGTCTGTTTGAATATTTACTTTACAGCTCTCAATTGGAACCTGGTGACACATAGGAATTGCTTCATGTGTTTTTTTAACGGCCATAGTTGCAGCAATTATAGCTGTTTGAAACACAGGTCCTTTCTTTAATACAAAGTCCTCTCCTACAAAGTACTCTCGCATACTCTCAGGAAGCTTAATCGTACTTTGAGCAACAGCAACTCTAACTGAAGACTCCTTACTTGAAACATCAACCATTGAAGGCATATTATTTTGATCTATATGTGTTAACACTCTATCCTCCTATGGCGTTCATCTGATGAGTAACTTCAATTGGTCGAAGGAATGGCTTCATCCCTAAGAGAGAGTGATAAATAT
>NZ_JBFGYP010000136.1:0-7322 GCF_041587335.1 Halobacteriovorax sp. | reverse complement strand
GCTCTAGGAAATCCACTTCCATCACCACTTTCATGATGCTGCTCAATCATAGTAATTATATCATTGTCGATAAAGCTAAGCCCGCCTAACATCTCAGCACTCCTAATCGGGTGCATTTTATACTTTGAGAAATTGAGACTAGTATCATGACCTGTATTTTCTTGTTCCAGGACCTTTAGAGAAATATCATGAAATGCTGCACACTTTATAACTTTTCGTTCGTTATTATTACTACCCCATTCTAAGTTCTTAATAATGATTGCTGAAATTAAAGATGAAAGTATCATATGATTTATTCTTCCAGAATCTTTCATCTCATTAACAAACTTAGAACTATCATCAGCTAGATTAGAGAGCTCTCTAAACACATCGACATGACAATCAACGACACCAATAACAACACTCTGAGGAATTTTTAATGATATTGAAAGTGGAACTAAAGTCTTAATAATTTGAGATACATAATCAAATTCATTTGAGTTCAGTCCTAAGCTAGATTTCTGAACGACTCCATCTATAACTTTTTTATAGAACGATGTTGAATCTTCTTTTTTAATGAAGAGATAATCTTTTGATCTATGGCTATATTTATCAATTTCACTAAGAGAAATTGCGACACCTTTTTTAAATAGTTTTACAAACTTACTATTAGAAATACGTATATAAATATCGCATGGTGAAGAGGACATATCCATACTCTCTTCAATCGAAACAGCAATATATGGAGTATCTACCTCAGTTCGGGCTATTTTTAAAAATGATTCAAAAGTCATAAATTCAAAGTGATCACTTTTAATAATATCACTTTTAGATATCACAATAAGCTTAACTTCTGGTTTAGTTTTACTAACTCTATCTATAAGGCTCTTTGAATCTCTACTAAAAGAAGTAAAAAATAATATTAAGCAATCTACAGAGTGTGTCTTTAAGTCATTTAGAAAGATTGATTCATCATCAAAAATAGTGTGATTAATTGCGCCTAATTCAAATACTTTGTCAGAAATGATATATGAAAAGTCGTTATTTTTAGAATAAATAAGGCATTTCGAATCACTTAGATCTATTTCTTTAGTTTCCTTCATAAGTAATAATTCTACTATAAAAAGGCCTACCTCACAGTAGGAATTTACGTCTTTAAACTCAAGAAAAACTAACTACAAAATAATTAGCTCAAGTACTTAAACAGAACTGAGCTTTCTATATAGGTAAATTGTTGCACTAAACAGATATAAATCTATAACTAAAACCGTGAGATTTACAAAAATAACCGTTAGATATTTTACAATAAAACTAGTTCCTGCTTCGCTAACAAGACCCATCGTCCAAAATTCAAGGGACATAAGAAGTAGAAGTGACACCCCTATAGCAAGGACACTCCATGGAGACTTCTTCACTATGCCTTTACTCTTCTTAAAGTAACTTCCATCTTCCTTACCTTCTAATGCAATAATAGGAGCAAAGTAAAAGAATGTGAGTATATAAAGACCAGGAATAATCAAAAAGACTGAGCCGATCAAATACAAAATTGAATATAAGATATTTATTCGAAGGTATGTGAAAAAGTTTAAAGTACTTAACTTCTTTCCGCCTAGTAGCTCATTAAGAATAAGGGCGTAAAAAAGACATGTTCCAATAGTTTCAACTAGGCCATGTATAATCAGAGCCGTTTCACCTGTAGCACCTATAAACTCTCTCGAAACATCAATAAAAATAGAAAATAAAAAGAGTAAAACTAAAATGAATAAATTCTTTTGAACATTTATTTTAAAGTTTTCTAATGAGAATCTTAGTGAATCTAAAAACATTAATAGGCCTCAAATGTTTTCTTATCTCTATTTTTTCTTACACCAGGAACAGCAAAAACTCTGTTATGAAAAGAGATGTATACACCAGGCTTTAATAGTTTTGATGCTAAGATGGCCTCAGTCACATTCTGTCTTGCATCACTATCATCAAACCCCATCGGCTTCATTGCACCAGTAAACACAATAGGACTTGTTACATTTTTAATTTCTTCAAAACAATGTTCCGCAGTTTTGGCCATAGTATCTGTTCCGTGGAGAACTATGATAGGCCATCCTTTCTCTAATTGAACCTTAAGTGACTTTGTAACCATGGCACGGTCAAAGTCTGTCATATTTAAAGAATCTTTAGATAGAATCGAGTGAACATGTAGTTTCGTGTATGGCATTCTCAATTTTTGTAAAATTATATGCTTAATGATGCTATCTTTATTTTCTAAAGATCCATCATACTCATCATACGATTTCTCTATTGTGCCACCAGTCGTTAACACAATTACGTCTTGCGCCATATTTAATACGTCATTTTGAATATCTGAAGTCATACAAACCCACTGGAATATCGGATACTTACAGTATCTTTTCCCATTTAAATTAATTATCCCTATATATCGCTTAAAAAGTGCACCTTTGTAAAGAAAGTGCCCTTGACGCTGGAGAATTTACAACCATATTTAACAAGTAATTATTTAACTAAATAAACTCATACAAGGAGCAGACATGACTGAGAGAAAAGGAAATATCTCCGTTAACACATCCGACATCTTCCCTATTATTAAGAAGTGGCTTTACTCAGAGCACGACATCTTTATTCGTGAGCTAGTTGCAAATGCAACAGATGCCATTACAAAGAGACACACTCTTTCTAGAAACTTAAATGTTGAAATCCCAGAAGGGAGCATCAATATCTCAGTAAATAAAGATAACAAACTTATTACTATTACTGATAACGGTATTGGAATGAGTGAAGCAGATATTGAAAAGTATATTGCTCAACTTGCTTTTTCTGGAGCTGAAGAGTTCGTAAAGAAATTAAAAGACGAAGGTAGTGAAGACGGACAAGATATCATTGGTAAGTTTGGTCTTGGTTTCTACTCTGCGTTCATGGTTGCAGACAAAGTTGAAATTGAATCGCTCTCAATGAATGAAGGTTCTGTTCCTACTAAGTGGACATGTGAAGGAGATACAGAATATACGTTCTCTGAGTCTACAAAAAGTACTATTGGAACAACAATCTATCTTCATATAAATGAAGAAAGTGCTGAATTCTTAAACGAGTGGAAACTAACACAAACATTAAGAAACCACTGTGACTATATGCCATATTCAATTGGTGTATTAGATGAAATGAAGCCACCACAAAAGCCATTAAAAGACGATGGTTCTGTAGACGAAGATGCTCCAGCAGTTGCAGCGACTCCGGTTATCATTAATGAAACAAAGCCTATCTGGAAAAGAGATCCTAAAGAGCTTAAAGATGAAGACTATAAGGAGTTCTACAGAAAACTATTCCCAATGGATGGAGATCCACTATTTTGGATTCATCTAAAAGTAGATCACCCATTTACTTTAGAAGGTATTCTTTTCTTTCCTAAGTTCAACCCTACAAAACCTCAAAATGAACACAATATTAGACTATATTGTAAGCAAGTTTTTGTTTCAGATAATGTTAAGAACGTAATACCAGATTTCTTATCTCTTTTAAGAGGTAGTATTGACTCAACAGATATCCCACTAAACGTTTCAAGATCATCTCTTCAAGGAGATCCAAACGTTCAAAAGATTTCAAACTATGTTGTAAAGAAAGTTGCTGAAGCATTAAAAGTATTATTTAAAAAAGACAGACAAAAATTTGAAACAATCTGGGAAGACATTCACCTCTTCATTAAATATGGCTGTGTAAGTGATTCAAAATTTGATGACCTTATGAGAGAGAGAGTTGTTTATAAGGCCTCTAATGGTAAGTATTTAACTCTTGGTGAGTACCTTGAATCTACTCCAGAAAAATACAAAGAAAAGATGAAAGGAAAAATCCTTTATTTTGAAAAAGAAAAATCAGATGCATCTTTAAAGAAGCAACTTCTTGCTGAAGGGATTCTAGCTATCGAGTGTGATGATCATATTGATCCTCACTTTTTCCAACATACTGAAACAAAGAAAATCGGAGAAGAAACTCTTCAATTTGTATCGGTAGACTCTGAGTTTAGTAATCTTCTTGAAAGTGAAAATACAACTGAAGAAGATATGAAAATCAAAGATCTTTTCAGCAACATTCTAGCTCCAGTAAAAGAAGGAGAAGAAGCTCCTGCAGATGGTAATGACGTAGAAATCTCTAAACTTTCAGGATCTACAACTCCTGCTTACTTTAAAGTTGATGAGCAAATGAAGCGTTTTGCAAAAATGGCACAGAGTATGGGTCAACAAGGTGGAATGTTTCCAACAAAGAAAACTTTAGTTATCAACCCTTCAAGCCCACTTATTCAGAATGCTTTAAAGATTCATGAAAAAGGTGGAAATGATCAGCTTGTAGAAAAGATTTGTCATCATGTTGAAGACTTAGCACTTATTTCAAGTGAAGGCTTAAAGCCAGATGAAAAAGAGATCTTCATCACAAGAACTCAAGACTTAATGCAAGAACTAACAACTTTAGCTCTTTAATAAACTTAGGCCCAAGAGTCTCTTGGGCCTATTATTTTAATCACATTTCTTAATTTTCAAATTTACGTTCTCTTTCTTAGGACTCGTACACTCTCCAGTATCTGGATTGTAGAACTTAACAGTAAAAGATACAGAACTATCGTCCACCTTAATTTTTTCAAAATCACAAAAGTTGTCTCTGTATAATTCAGTCTTCTTCTCCGAACAACTTGTCGTCACAACTAATTGACGGCCCCTGCTCACAGGTTCTCCAATATATGTCTTCACAATAGATAATTTTTGTCCTGAAACAGAGAGCTGTATACTTAACTCTTCCTCTGCCAAAATACTAAACGTAAGAAAAATTAAAGTTAATCCTAATATTTTTTTCATGTATCCTCACAAACTAGCTTTCTTCTATCTTATAATAACATCATTTTTTTTTAATATAATACTGCTTAAGGCTTTCTTTAAATTATTAAGGTCCATATTCTAAAAGTGAAAAGTACGAAGAAAGTGCCAACTATTATTCTCACTGACAAAAATCTTATTTACTCTCACCCATAGGACTTAATAACCCATAAACTACCGTAATTATGACCTGCAATCTTCTTATCGTCTTAAATTGGGAAGAGATAAAGAGTAATTCCTCTTTTCACTTCATAAAGAGTGCTACACCACCCTACAATAAAACGAATAAGATTAATTTGCTAAATTTTTTAGTCGGTTTTTACGATAAGGATACAATGAAGAAGTCTTTGTTTATATTTATTTTAATTTTATCCAGCTGTAAAAATCAGACTGATAGTAAGTTTATTCCTTTCTCTAAAAAATATAAACCCAAAACACAACATGAAGAACTCGTTAAGAGTATCTACACTGGAGATGATGACTTCTCTAAAAGTTTAAATACATTTATGTCAGGACCAACTTCTCAAATAGCTCTATCAAGACCAGATAGCCCTTCTTCTAATTGTGGGTATGGGCTTTATGATGAAATTGATTTTGATGAGAACAATGATGAAGTTACTTTTGAAGATTTCGTTGATGTTATACATGAAAAAGAACAAATGAATGGATTTCCACTTTCTATTGATAATAGTGGAGCAGGTTCAATAAAAGGCGAACAACAAGTTATATGGGATGAATGTAAAGGTATAAAATCTAATTATGATGATGGCGCTCAAAGTTCTACGTGTAAAAAGAGAAAGGTTTCTAAAGAGTTCATAAATTTCTTTGATAAAAACTTTTCAACTTGTGTTCAACAGGCCGTAAAAGGCTATAAGAAAGGTAATAATCAAGCAGTTGATGCAATAAAGTTTTCTCATGCAGGAATTGCGGGAGATCCACGTCACTCTAACAGAAGTTATCACTCAGTAAACCGTGCTATTGATATTAGACAAATATCTTATATTCAAGGTGGTAAAAAAGTTACTTTAAAAGTATCTGACCAAAAGAAATCTCCGGCAAAAGAATTTTTTGAAAAGTTTAGAAAGTGCTGGCATGATAAAATTGTTGAAACGAGTAGTAAATGTCCAGGTAGCTCGAATAAAGGTTCAATTGGCCACGAACACAAAAACCACCAACATCACCTTCACCTATCACTTCCGTACTGCCCTAGAGTTAAAAATGGTAGTAAATACTTTTTGAAATAAAAAAAGGCCCAAATATTCTATTGGGCCTCTTCTAGAGAAAATAGGGGAATTATTTCTTATTATAAAATATTTATCTAGCAAAAATTTGTGTATTAATACTATCAATTTCACTTCTTGAATGAAACTTTACGACATTGTCATCTCCAGGGTTTGTATTAACTAAACTTGGATTAATCTTTCCAGTAAGTATTTGCTTACCAAGAGTATGACTCTTTTTCTCATATAGAACATGCTCCTCACCTCTTTCCTGATCCTCTTTACAGCAAATACAAAGGTCAGCGGTTGGTCTTGCAAGCAGTCTTGTCTCAGAGATCTCATCTCCACAATCCGTACACTCACCAAATGTTCCATTGGAAATTCTTTCTAGGGCGGCATCTACCTTCTTTAGATAGAAACGTTGTCTTCCCTGTAGTTTTAATATTAGTTGCTCGTCACGCTCACGAGTTGTTTGATCAATTTCATCACCAGACTTACCTGTTAAGTTCTGATCTTCTCTTCCTAAGTTTTCAAGAACACTATTTCTTTTGATTTCGATAAAAAGATTTTTAAAGTTTTCTAGAGTTTGAGTCTTCATATTATGCTCCTATTTCCTTAAATTTTCCGTCCTGGGTGTCTTTCTCTAAGAGGTCATCCTGATCTCTTTTTAGAAAATCACCATCCTAGTAATTTTCTGTTACCCCCTACTATCCAATAAGCGTGCCAAGATTTATTAAGCATTTCAACCAACACTAAGTGTCATTAAGTCTTTTTTGGACAATTTGATACTGATTTTAGAGCAAAATAGCTCCAACTAGATATATTTAGACGTAAATTCAGTCAGTTACTACTTACAGCGACGACGTCCCTGAAGAGTTCTACCATCTTCACAAAGAGTTACTTCCAGGTGATCACCAAATATTATAGAGCCAATCTCATACTCTACCTTCAAAGGAATTTGTCTCTTCTCCAGGATAGGCCAGGTCACTGAGATACTCTTTAGACCATTCTTTAGATCTAAACCAAAGTGCGTTCCAAGCTCACTTTGAGATGGTTGAGGACCAGAAGTATAATCAACCCAGCGTTTTTGAGTAAATTTTTCTGTAACTAGAGTTATCATCGCCCCCCATCCGTGCGTATTTGACTTAACACCATCTAAATAAACACGAATAGATTTTCTTCCTTCACGAGGAGAGATATTTTTATAGACATAAATACGTCTAGCAAGATCGGCCTTTCTCACGTTGCTCTG
>NZ_JBFGYP010000135.1:0-7481 GCF_041587335.1 Halobacteriovorax sp. | reverse complement strand
CCTTGAATTTGAAGAATGTTTAGTGGATGAATCATCGAAGACCTTAGTCTTATAGAATCTGCAAGCCATGGTTTATCCCATAATAAAACCTTTCGTCCTGTCATAGAGAAAAGAAAATTCTTAACTAATTGAACTTCTGCTTGAAACTCGTGAAAAACTTTCTTTTGCTGTGCCTTTGTTAGAGTACTCTTAGATAGGTAAAGCTTAAAAACACAAAGGTCCACTTTACTCACAGTGAATCCCAGAGTTCTTATATATGAAGAGAAGAGATTACTTGTTTTATATGCTTTTTGCAGGGATAGCATTTTCTTCTTATCTTTTCTAATTGCACTCCATGCGCTTCCTACTCCCCACCAAGATGGAAAGAGTATCCTTGTTTGAGTCCAGCAAAGAATCCAAGGAATAGCTCTAATTGAACTAAAGTCTAAAGTTCTTCCTTTTTCTGAGCCTCTCTTAGAAGGTCTTGAACCTAATTTTAAAACACTAAGGTAAGAGTAAGGAGTTGCAGCAGATACCATTTCAAAGAAGTCTTCCTGAGAGATCTTACTCTTATAATGAAACGCAACCATTCCTGCAAACTCTTCAACAGATTTATCTATTTTGATAGAACCTTTCTTTGTTTTTACTTGTTTGAAGTTTGTTAGTACTTTATCAATACCTGATAGGGTTACCTCTGAAGAAGTAAAGGTTCTCTCAACCATTTCCCCTTGAATTGTGGCCTTATATAAAGTCAGTGCTGATTTTGGCCACCAAGCAGTTTGCTCTTTTATACTTCCACCACCCCTATCAACAGAGCCACCAGAGCCATGAAAGAAAACTGGTTGTAGACCACTTTGAGTAATTATCTCATCTAAACTTCTCATTGTTCGAGCGATGGCAATTCTACTTGGAAGAACTCCCATACCTTTAGAAGAATCAGAATAGCCTAACATAACCTCTAAGCGATTATTCCAACGCTCTTTAACATATTGAATATATTTTTTATTATTTAATAATAAACGAACTATATCAGAAGAATCATCTAAGGCCTGAGAGGTTTCAAACAAAGGAATGATTGGAATTGTTAACTCTCCAAGAGTTTTATTACTCAATTTAATTGTGTTCTCTATATCCTCATAGGATTGGCACATACTAATGATCAGGCCTTGAACATAATTTCGAACCTCGACTCCCTTAGCAATCCCTGAAAGAGTTTTAAGCATTCTTTCAATAGCTAATGGTTTTTTAGATTTTAAGGATTCTGCAATTACTTCACTATCTTCACGTAACTCAATTGGAATAACTAACCCAGGAAACATATCTAAGATTGACTTCAGTTTTAGGATACGAGGACTGACTGCTCCTATTACAGTCTCATAGACTTTAGTAAAACTCTCTATCTTAGAGCGCAAAGAGTTGATCCGACTTGCATCTTTAGGCGCCATAATTTTTAATGTCTCTAAGCACTCAGCCAGCTTAGTAACCCTCTTACTTAAGTCACTATTTTCGATCATTGATATATCTTCATCTAATTTTACTATGATTTCGCGAACGGCCCTAATAAAGAAGCTTCTTGAGGCCTGCAAACATTCAAGCATTACTTTTTCATCTACTCCAGGATGTCCGTCCTTGTCACCACCGACCCATGTTCGAACTCTGATTTTTCCGAGATCTCTATCGGCACGAAGTAATGTATCAAAAATATCTTTCCTAAATATTATAGAGAATAAATGCTTGGCCTCATCTAGAACTTCAGGCTTTTTATGTCTAGTAACAGGAAGATGCCATGCGACTTTTAAATTATGCTTTATAATAGATTCTAAATATTGCTGCTCAGCAGTTTTTTCCAAAATACTGACTAAAATCTTTTGAATTCTAGCGAAGAGTTCTATATTTGCAGGAGTTCGAGCTTCTGTTGGGTGAGCAGTGAGAACATATACCATAGTACTATCTTGCTTTGAAAAAGAAGCTACTGCTCCTTCATGCAATCTTAACCTATAGGTTCTATAAGCAGCTTCACATGTATTTATAAGCTCCAACATCAAAGTATAGGAATGAGCGATTGTATGTTTATCACTATTCTTTTCTTTATCTAGTCTTCTATATTGCATTTGAAGGATCTTACTTCTCTCCTCAACACTTGAAGACCTATAGGTCACCATCTCTTGTCTAAGAGAATCTACTTTCTTAAAGAGCCCTTCTCCGGCCTCTTCTCGTATAACGTCTCCTAAAATGGCCACGACACGGCTAACTAATTTCTTAAGTTCCAGGGGTAGTTTATGTTCAGCTTTCATAGACGAGTAATCCTTTAAAGATAAATAAATTTTACTACTTAAATATTAATAAACATCCATTCGTAATGTCATTACATATACTTAAATAAATTGAGCTCTAGTTATTTACAGTGAAAGATGAGCTAACACTCTAATATTAAAGACGATAGTGAAATATAAAAAATGTCCAAGATATAGACACCCTGTAAAAGTCTTACAAGTTTAGACTTAAGAAGCTCTATTTATAGTAATTTACTTTTATGCAAAAAATCTCAATTTTACTACTTTTCGTACTACAGCTACAAAGTGTGCAAGCAAGCATCAAAGTAACAGATATTGCTGTTAGCTATAATTCAGGAGCAAAGAATAAAAATATCAACTGCTCAGGGGCATTTGTTAAATATAACACCAAAAGATATTTTATTAGTGCATCTCATTGCTTTAAAAAACCTCCTTCTAAAAAAGTTGATTCATATATCTACAACTCTAGGAATTATAAGAAAGTTCGTTCATCAAAGGTAACAGTTAACTTCTCTGAAGATCACTACTACAACCCAGAGGGAGACACTCTTTTTAAAGAAATCTCTAAATCAACAAGTATTAAAACTAACGAGCTTTTTTTAAGCAGTGTGCAGCCTGCTATTGGCGACAAAGTAACTGTTCTTGGTTATCCAATTATTAGATCTAAGCGTGTTGCAACTAAACTAAGCTGTAACTTTCTAGGCTCAACTATATATGAAACTCCAGTCAACCCTAAAGGCATTGGGAGAATTATAAAGTGTAATTCAAAATTAAAGTCTGTCATTGGTATTAGTGGCGGACCAGTACTAAATGAATCAGGGGAATACATCGGAGTCATGAGTGCTCAGATTTTGCCGGCCAAAGGTTATAAATTTCAAGATAAACGTTTTATCTACCTTATTTATAACGAGCTCACGGGGCAACTATTAGAAAAAAATCAAATGCAAAGACCTGTCGAAAAATTTATTAAGATGATCCCAGGGAAGTATGCCTTTAAGGAAGCGGATGAATCTCTCTACTTGAGTCCATCAATGTATGAAATAAAGAAGTAATTTTATTCTATGTTAGTTCTTTTACTCTCAAAGAAGGAAGGATAATATATTCAAGAATAAATGAATAATTAATCCTTCCATCAATTTTTTACTGTTTTAATCAATAAACTTAACAACTTCTTCTAGCGGGAATCTAACCTTAGATAACTCTGCGTACTTATCACCCTCAGCTCTAAATCCAACAGGACAAGCAACAACAGTTGTAAGACCTTTGTCCTTTAAACCTAAGATACTATCGTACTCAGACTGAACAATTCCTTCCATAGGACATGCATCTATTTCTAGCTCAGCACAAGTCGTTAAAAAGCTTCCAAGAGCAATATAAACTTGATTCTTTGCCCAAGTGAGCACCTCTTCTTTTCCTTTCCCTGAAAGGAAACCTTTCATCATTTTAGAATACCCCTCAAGCTCTTCTACACTTTGACCTCTAGTAGAAGCTATATCTTGAATATATTTTTCAACATTTGAAGCTCCAAAATCAGTCATTGTACAAAAAACTATCTGATGAGAGCAGTCTACAACTTGTTTCTGATTCCAACTATGTGGCAACAACTTTTGCTTAACATCATCATTAGAAATAATATAAAAGGTCCATGGTTGCAGTCCAAAAGACGAAGCAGCAAGCCTTAAAGACTCAGCAAGAGTTTTTACTTGCTCCTCACTTAACTTCTTAGTAGCATCAAATTCTTTTGTAGCGTATCTCCATTCCAGCTTTTCTATATGATTCACTTCAACTCCCATAATTTTATTTACAACGATATCAATCGTTTAGTTTTAATCTTCTAGTATATAGTATTAAATAAATAGCTATTTTCAAAGTAATCAGAAATTTTGTTCTCTTTTTTCTTAATTTAACTACTTTATTAAACAACATAAATTAAAATGGAATCATTTACAGCTTCTTAAAGATATCTAAGACTTAATGCTTCATATATGCCATTGTGTTCCAAAAATAAAAATATGGATAAACTATGATTCAACTGAATAATATTTCAAAACATTTTGGCCTTCAGGTCCTTTTCAATGATCTAAACTTATTACTAGGAAAAAGAGAGCGTATTGGCTTTGTTGGTAGAAATGGATCAGGAAAGTCTACCCTATTTAAAATTATACTTGGAGAAATGGAGCCAGATAGTGGAGAAGTAGTCATTCCTAAAGGTTATAAAATAGGTGCACTTGACCAGCATATACACTTTACAAAGCCAACAGTACTCGAAGAATGCTGCCAGGTGCTTTCTGAAGAAGAACAATATGATTGGTGGAAAGCAGAAAGGATTCTCTTTGGCCTAGGCTTTTCAGAAGAAGATCTAGAAAAAGACCCAAATAGCTTTTCTGGGGGATATCAAGTACGAATCAACCTAACCAAAGCATTAGTCCAAAACCCTAACCTACTTTTACTTGATGAACCTACAAACTATTTAGATATTGTTTCCTTAAGATGGCTTAGAGGATTTCTAACATCATTTAAGGGGGAAGTGTTACTTATCACTCATGATAAGGACTTTATGGACTCTGTAACCACTCACACTGCTGGACTAAGTAGAAAAAGCCTCAGTAAATACAAAGGAAATACGGAAAAGTTCTATGAGCAACTAAGTATTGCCGAGGAAATGTATGAACAAACTCGACTCACACAGGAAAAAAAGAAGAAAGAACTTCAAGGCTTTGTAGATAGGTTTGGAGCAAAAGCATCAAAGGCCACACAAGCACAATCCAGAGCAAAGCAAATTGAAAAAATGGGAACGATGGAAAAGCTCGACTCTGAAAATAATCTTGGCTTTAGATTTCATTATAAAGAGTGCCCTGGAAAAGTCATTTTAGAGACTAAAGATTTAAGTTTTGCATACTCTGGAAAAGAAGAAGACGATCTTTTTAAAAACATAAGCATTAATGTTGGACGACATGACAGAATTGGAATTATTGGAAAAAACGGAAAAGGAAAGTCTACACTTCTAAATGTAATTGCAGGAGAACTTGAACCAAGAACAGGTGAAATTAAAAGTCACCCTTCCCTATCAATGGGACACTTTGGTCAAACAAATATTGAAAGACTTCATTTAGAAAATTCAATATTAACAGAAATCTCAGAAAGTAATCACAGCCTAGGAACTGGTCAAGTTAGAAAGATCTGTGGAACGATGATGTTTGCTGACGACCTTGCAAAAAAGAAGATATCAGTCTTATCTGGAGGCGAGAAAAGTCGTGTCATGCTTGGAAAAATCCTCGCAAGAAAATCCAATCTTTTACTCCTAGATGAGCCTACTAACCATTTGGACATGGAATCAATACAAACCTTAAGCGAAGAAATTGTTCGATTTCCTGGAGCTGTCATACTTGTAACTCACTCAGAGCTATTATTGAGGGCCTCAGTCAACAAACTCATTATTTTCCACAAAGGGAAAGCTGAGTTCTTCGACGGTACTTATGATGAGTTCCTAGAGAAAATAGGATGGGAAAATGAAGAGTAATTATTTCTACTGTATATTCTCGGATATATGATAAGATTCCAGTTATAAACACCTTAAATAACTGGATTAAAAGTGATATCAAAAGTATTTATTTTTCTAATAAGCGCTTCTCTGTATTTAACAGTAGAAGCATCTACATTAGATCTTGTAACATTTAACTACCCTCCTTTTTTGCAAAGTAATGAATTAGGTTTTGTTGATAAACTTCTTATCGACTTCAAAAGTAATACAAGCATTAAATTTAATACACATAAGTTTCCAGTAAAAAGAGCTCTGAACTATTACAAGACTAAGAAATATTACTTACACTTAGGCGCAGCAGATAACTTTTCAAAAGAGGAACTCTCTAAGTCCTACATCCTTCCAATATTTGACCTCAATGTTTACTTACTTTTTTCAAAAACTAATAAGGACAAGTTGCAAAAAGATTTAACAACCTTAAAAAATATTAGAATTGGTATCCTTAGAGGCGCTCAACAGGAGGAGGATTTTGCAAATAAATATAATTTCTCAATTACAACATATACAGACTCAGAGAATGCTTTTAATTTACTAAAGAAAGGAAGAGTTGATTTTATAACTTTCAGCCCATTATTTTATTCTCATGAAGATATTGTTGGTGAAAGTACGCTTGATGACTTCATTTACCATAAAGACCTTTGCTATAAAACAGAAGCGGCTTTTTTTATAAGCAAGAGTCATAAAAACTCAAAAGACATCTATGAAGAATTTAACAAAAAATTATCTCTATACTTAAAAAGCCCCCAGTATAAGAAGTTACTAGTAAAGACCTTTACTAGTTCTATCCCTGAAGGTGTACTTAAATATACAAAAGAATAGGGAATTTACGTGAGTTTTTACTTTGAAAAAAATTACATATTTTCACTACGGTCTCGAAAGTTATACTCTTGACGAAAATTACCTTAATAGAAAATGCTTAAATTAATATTAACTATTTAATAATAGTCTGAATTGACGCATATAAAGATTACCTTAAGAGACCAAAATATTTTACCTTTCTTAATATTCCTATTAATTTCTAATCATTAATATAAAGAGGATTATAAATGAATAAAATACTTATTATTTTACTGACATACTCAAGCCTAACATTTGCAAGTGAAGTTACTCCACAGGCCTCAGACATGAAGTTTGTGACAGACTTTACAAATTTTGCGTGTAAAAGTTTTAGAGATAAAGTTAGTGCACCAAATGAAATAGTTGACCTACAGGTTGAGTTTACAAAACTTGGAATATCTAGCTCTACTAGAAGAGTTCTTATTGATATAAAATCATTAGATAATGAGTGTCATTACACTGCTGATTATTCAAGAAAGAAAGGGACTACAACACTAAACTATGAGAAGTCTTATATTAATAATGCTGAAAGTTGTTTAGAACTAAAAAATAAACTTGATGAAATAATGACTCCAGGATTTAAGTATAGAATTAAATACAATGCATATATCTCTATGCTTTTTCTAAAAGATCTAGATGGTCAGTGTGAAAGTACAAGTGGAAATAATTTAATTGAATTTCAATGGATGCTATAAAAAAGGCCCTTTTCAGGGCCTTTCTTTTTATGAATTAACAACAATCTTTTCTTTATTACCTATTTTTGCAAACAAATCTTTTGCTTTATAAACAAGTAAATGAACAACAGGAACAAGGAAGTAAGTGAATATAAT
>NZ_JBFGYP010000134.1:0-7528 GCF_041587335.1 Halobacteriovorax sp. | reverse complement strand
CTGGTCTAGGACACCGCCTTTTCACGGCGGCGACAGGGGTTCGAATCCCCTTGGGAGTACCATTAAAAGTAAAAAAGCCCAGACTTAGTTCTGGGCTTTTTTGTGTCCAATTTCTAAATTGTATATAATCGATAAGTTGATGAACTACTGCTGACTGGTTAAGAACGTTAGTCCGGCCTCTAAATCTTCTTGGTAGCTGTAAGAGAAGAACTCCTTAAGTAGAACTTTCTTCTTTTGAAAATTATATCCTGGGTGCTCACTTATAAATTTCTTCTTCTTGTCTTCACTTAGAGTGTCCCACTTTTTTTGAACTTTATATTGCTGCTCTTTATAGATGGCAAAAGCAATATGTAAGCGCTCATGGCCTCTGGTCATGCTGATATCTTTACCCTCCATTAATATAGCGGGCTTATTTAAGAAGATGGCATATTCCTTATTCTTTGGGATCTTAAAAGCGGTAAAAGAAGGGCCTACACTATCTTTGCAACTCACTCCCTCAGAGGTTTTAAGCCAATCTCTATACTCTTTTGCGTACTTTAGGCTGAGAGAGCCACCTTTGATAAACTTAGAGAAGATTTTTGGCGTAATTTCATTTGCATTTATAATTTTTTGAAATATGTAGTAACAATAAGTACTAGACATAAACTTATCAGAGTTGTCGAACTCAACTTCTTCTATCTTTGATATGAGCTTTTTTAATAGAATTTGGTCATTAGCATTACTATCGTGAATATAACTTTTGAAAAGAAGTACTATCGATATCATTATGGTTTTCAAATATGCTCCTATATTTTAATCACTTAGCTAATATGTTAACACTGAGCTTGAAATTGTGATAGTTTCATCAGCATAATATGTTTAGTAGATTATTTGATACTTATTATATTCTCACTTCTAGGTAGGCTGGTCCCATGACAAAAGTAGCATTCTTTCAAACACATAAATACGAAATAGAGCACTTTTCTAAAGCTTCTTCAGAGGCAGGGATTGAGATTTCTTTCCTAGAGCCTAGATTAACAGCTCAAACTGCAATAATGTCTAAGGGGCATGAAGTTGTTTGCTCCTTTGCAAATGATAGCGTTGACCGTGAGACTCTTATAGAACTTAAAAATAATGGAATTAAGTTATTGGCCCTTCGTTCAGCAGGGTTTAACCATGTTGATATGCAAGCGGCCATCGAGCTCGAAATTCCTGTTGTAAGAGTTCCTAGCTATTCTCCTAACTCTATTGCTGAACATGCTGTCTGTCTTCTTCTAGCGCTTTCTCGAAGGATTCATAAGGCGCATATGAGAACTCAGTCACATAACTTCTCTTTAGATGGATTAGTGGGCTTTAATCTCCATGGAAAAAAGGTCGGAGTTATTGGAACAGGAAAGATTGGTGCAGTCTTTGCTAATATTATGAAAGGTTTTGGTAGTGAAGTTATGGCCTATGATATAGATCAAAATGAAGACTTCAATTATGTAAGTCTTGATAAGATCTTTGAAGAAAGTGATATCATTTCATTACACGTTCCACTAAATCCAAAAACTCACCATATATTAAATAGAGAAAGCTTTAATAAAATGAAAAAAGGCGTTTATATTATAAACACTAGTCGAGGTGGACTCATTGATACTAAGGCCCTGATTGACTCTCTTAAGACTGAGCATATTGCAGGAGCAGGACTAGATGTATACGAAGAAGAAGAGAATCTCTTCTTTCAAGACTTGTCAGAAGAAATTTTAATGGATGATCTCTTTGCGAGATTAATAAGTTTTCCAAACGTTTTAGTAACTTCTCACCAGGCCTTTTTAACAAGTGAAGCTCTCAGCCAGATTGCTATTGTTACAGTAAATAATATTAAGACTTATTTTTCTACAGGTGAAATGCCTAATCAGGTACTCCCGTAAAGTTAAAGAACTTCTTTTAATGGCCTTAGATTAAGGCCATGAGAAATTTATTTAATCTCATTATACGTTTTGATAACTTCTAAAGTTGTATCAAGAAAGTCAGTATAGACTGTATCATCACCTTCGCAGAAGATTACTTTATATCTCTCACCACTTAATTGATGATTTATAACACGACAAGTTTTATTTCCAACTTTAGACTTAGTTACTGATGTAATACTTGTAAACTGAGAACATCCAGATACTGCATGAGGAACATACTTATCTGAAAAAGAATTTACTTTAACTCTAGACCTATCAGATAGACCTCTTCTAATTTGCTTTCCAAAGAAATCTCTAGTTCTAAGCTCTTGTGAGAAATCTCCCTCAAGTAAGCTAGAGTAGGCTTTACTCGTAAGAGTTGCAGCATACAGTAGTCCTATTTCATTAGGAGTATCTTTTTGCGCCTGAATAGATTCGTGAACAGCATTGATACATTGTTGTTCAGTACTCTCTTCAACAAGGTCTACGGAGTTCCCACTGCCAAACTGAGTATTTGAAGCATTACTTAAAACATTTGCTATTGAAGGATTTGAGTTTAGAAAATCAAGAAATGAGGCATGACTCGACATTGATAAAAGTGTTGCAGTTATTAGTAGTGTCTTTCTCATTCCATATTCTCCTGTATGTGGTGGAGATATTTTACACAGAAATAGGATTGGATTATGATTATTAGAAGTAATTACAGTAGGTGTAAAAAGAATGATCAGCGAGTAAGTAGTTAATATTAGGGAGGGGAGACCTCCCTAGTTATGATTAGAATCTATACGTTGCTTTAACTCCATACATTCTTGGTAGTCCTGGAGAAGATACTTCTTTATCAAAGGCAGAGTAGTAATAGGCCTGACTTTCATAGACTTTATCAAAGAGGTTATTCACATAAGCTGTAATTGTATAACTCTCTTTTTCAAAAGAAACTCTAGTTCCTAGGAGTCCATAGCTTCCCATTCTCGTGTGGTTTATATTGTCGCCAAAGCGCTGACCAATATACTTATAGCTAGCTCTAAGGTTTAAGAATCCATTTACGCTATCTAGGAAATACGAATACTGAGCAAAAGTACTTCCTGTCCAATATGGAATATTGGCAAGTCTTGCACCCTTCTTATTTAGAACTGTACTACTTGTTCCTGATACTGTTTCTTCTTTGAACTTAGAGTTTGTATACCCAAGTGTAGATCCAAAAGTTAAATCAGTTGTAGCTTTTACTTTTGCTTCGATCTCACCACCGAAAACATCTGTATCGATATTGGCGTAAAAACTTTGGTTAGTAGAAGTGTCTTTAACTCTTACTTGTTTATCTTTTATATCGTTAAAGAAGATCGCTGAGTTTAGTGTCAGTCTTTGCTTAAAGAAAGTTAGCTTAGAGCCTATTTCATAAGAAAGAGATGTTGAGTCTTCATATGCTGGTTGATCTTTTGAAATTCCGTTGTAATTGTTAAAGTGGTAAGAAGGGTAACCGCCCGACTGATAACCTCTTGCAATACTTGCATATATGTTTTTAGTTGAACTCACTTGAGTTGCAAGAGTTAGTTTAGAAGTAAAATCTGTGTAGTCTGCTTCACTATTTTGTCTATAGTCAGCAATAGAAGTTGAGCTATGTATTGATTTAAATTCCTTTTGGTCGTGATTAACTCTTGTTCCAAAAGTAAGAGAGTACTTCTCTGCAAACTTCTTTGTTGCTTCTCCAAAAACTGAGAATGAATCTGATATTAAGTTAACGTTTTGTTGCTTAAAAACGAATCCACCACTGAAAGTTCTGATATGGCTGAGTAGGCGATAGTTATTTCTAGAAAAGTTTATTCCACCTGTCCAGGAAAGGTCACTGTCATCTTTATTAGATAGTCTAAGTTCTGTGTAATACTGTCTTTGGTACTCTCTAATAGATCTAAATAGCTCACTTGAATCATTAATATACTGATCAGCGAGAGCTGTTCCTACCTGGCTTCTTAGGTAGTCATAAGTAATATAGTAATCAGCTTCATCGTACTTGATGTTGAAATCATAATAATTAAAAGCACCAATAAATGTTAGAACTGATTTACTAAAATCTTTTTCAAGCTTTAGAGATGTTGTTACAAGGTTTGTTTTATATCTTGGATCGATATTTTGATGTGACTTTGGATAACCAGGCTCATTTCGAGAGATAATAAGTGGGTCTGAGCCTTCTTTCTTTTGTAGTCCAATCTTAAAGGTCGATTTGAAGATATTAGTAGGTTTGAACTGGAGTGTATTACTTAGTGAATAAGATTTGTTATCTCCAAGGTCTTTATTTAAAAAAGTATCCTGAATGTAGCCGCCTTGCTCCTTATACTTTAAGGAAATTCTATTTTGTAGCTTATCAGATCCAATTTTAAAATTAGTAGTACCAATAACGGATTTTGTTTCTAAGTTTCCGGCCTGTAGAGAAATCTTACTTCCATCTCTATAGTCTGGCTCTTTTGTGTAAATATTTATGGCACCTGCTTGAGTATTTTTTCCAAAAAGAGTTCCCTGAGGTCCTCTAAGTACTTCCACGCTTTTTATATCGATAAGGTCATTGTCCATTGCGTATCTTGGCAGTGGGATTTCATCTAAGTTGAATCCAACAGATACTTCTTCTGGAAGATTTAAGTCTTGATTACCCTGTCCTCTTATATAGGGAGTGGAGTATCTTCCTGAGTTTGAACCAATGAGAGTAACGTTAGGAGTTGTTTCAGTAATATCTCTAACTGTTTCAATCCCTGCTTCTTCTATTTGGTACTCATCATAGGTAGTAATACTAATAGGGACTTCTTGAATATTTTCTTTTCTCTTTCTCGCAATGATATAAATCGCTTCATTTTCTTTAGTGCTTTCCTGAGATAGAGAAAGGTCACTTAAAATAATCATTGAAATAAATAGTAAAACTTTCATAAAAAACCTTTTAATTATTGTATGAGCTAAATAGGCCCAAGACCCATTCTCTAGCTTCTTCATTATTTGTAACAACTGTATATGGACAAGGCATAGCTAATTGCATGGCCTTACTTGTAAACTTAGCGGTCTTTGATTGTGATCTATTCACTCTCGCAAATCCGATACACTTTTCTTTAAGTAATGGCTTATTAGTCTTAAACCAAATAGACATAGACTTCTTGGCCTCTGCTGAAAATCCAGCTTTTCCTTCTGTTGAAAAAATAAGTCCAAAAAACTCTTTATCAATTAAATCATCTAGTAAACCTAGAAAGCTGGTTTCATCTTTTTCTTCTCGTGGAGAAGTTATTTCCACTTCAAATATATTTCTTTCTATTTCATTTATAGTAATCATATGACCTTCTTATTCTTCTCCGTAATCGATGAAGTTTGGTTTAAAGCTCGTAGTAGGGAAAATCTCATCTTCACAAAGAGCGTTTATAACATTTGCTGATCGCCATGCCATTAGGCTTAGTTGTGGCTCAGATATCCCATGACCGTATCTACTAAAGTTAAATGCAAAAATTTTATTTGTTTTCTCACCATCCCATTTAAGAGAGTAGTCTTTATTGAATATAAAACGTCCTTTTTCACATAGAGGAATATGCTCTTCTAATAGGTCTAGGATTGGTGGTGTCGATTTTTGAAATCCTGTTGCTAGTATTACAACATCTGCGCTATCAGACTCAAGTCTATCTCTAAAATCATTTCTATAAGTTAAGTTATAAGATTCACCTTCTTTTTCAACCTTATCTAGCCAGCGGTAAGGGAGAATTTCAATACGCCTCTCATCTTTATGAATATTTTTAACGAGATAGAGTTCATTGTATAATTCTTCTAGGTACTCTGGAGTATTTCCATCACTAGCTAGGAGTTGGTAGTTTACAATACTTTCTTTCTTCTCATTTTTTAGAGAAAAGAACTGTTTAACATAACCTGGAGTGAAGTACTCATCAGTGAAGGGAGATGCTTCTAAAGGTTCTAGGTTTGCTCTTGTTGTTATGAGTTTGATTGAGTTTGGACGACCCCACTTTTCATTTAAAGCATTTTTAAACACTTCAACACCGGTCTGGCCTCCTCCAATAACAACGAGGTTTTTTCCTTCTAGATTAACAGTTGCAAGCTCTTTTGACTTCGCATGAAAAACATTCTTTCCTATGAACTCTCTTGCACACTTTGGAACACTTGGTATTAGCCCTGTTCCAAGACAAATATTTTTAGCAGTGAAGACTGCTTTGTTTGTTTCAATAATAAAGAGATTGTTTTTTTGAGTAATATTTTTAACCTTATTACCAAAAGCAATTTTATCTCCAAGAGACTCGGCCACCCATCTACAGTAAACTTCAAACTCTTTTCTTGTAATACTTTTTCTTCCCGTATTCATGAAAGAATAGAATAATCCATTCTTAACTAAGTAATTTAAGAAAGTATAAGGGTTCGTAGGGTCTGAACCTGTGACAAGGTCTTTCAAGAAAGACGTTTGCATATAAGAATCTTGAAATATTAATTCTCTGTGCCACTCAAAAGAAGGTTTTTGCTCAAGGAATAAACTGTCAATCTTATCAACTTGAGAGGAGTGGGCAGCAAGGCTTAAATTAAATGGGCCTACTCCGATACCAATTAAATCATATATTTTTTCTGTACTCATATTTATTCCTTACTTTTAGACTGTAAACCAAGAAAGATAGGGTTCACTAAATCCGTACCAAGCTTTGGTACCGGACGCTCAGCTGAGTCCCCGTAACCTATCTGAAATCTAACAGTGTTGATGATCACACGCTCAAATTTTTCTCTTAGTAGGTTAATTTCTTTTGGTGGAGTATTTATCTTGTTATATTCTTCAACTTCATTCGCTAGTAGTGAATAGAAGTGAATCTCATCGAAGTCTTCTGTATTTTTAAGTATTGTGGAAACAAATCTAAGTAAAGTAACCATGTGTCCAGTGAACAGATCATGAATTAAGTGTGCAGCAGGCATTGTTCCTATGTTTTTAATGTCTGGAACATCTTGGTATTTACTTATGTGCTCGCGACTTATTCTTAAGTCACCTCCAAAGTCTTTTATGGCAACTCCATAAGGGAGGTGGTCTTTAGTTCTAAGGATAATATTTTGCCCATGAGAAACAAGGCTTATACCGTATTTTACCTGTAGGTGGTAAAGTGGAATAACTACATTTTTAAAATAGAGAGATAACCAATTTGATGTGTCAGTACCAGATTTTTTGATAAGCGCAGAGATTAGTGAATTTCCAGAGTTATCTACAAATAAGAGATTTCCAGTCATTAATGATGAAATATTTTGTGACTCATCATTTAGAGTCTCCATGCTCTGTCGCCATGTAACTCCTAGGTACTCGTGGTATCTATATGGAGCATCTTTAATTTGAGAGAAGTGTTTACTAATATAGCTTGCACCGGCCCTCTCTTTGATAATTGCTAGATTGGCTTCTTGTAAGAGAGAGTCTTTAGATACCACTTCCTCTAAGTAGTCAGAGATTGTCACACCTATCTTTATATACTTCTTAGGAAGACCTCTAATGGCAGAAGTATTTAGAATAGTTAGAGGTAGCTTAATATCTAATTGTGCAGGTCTACTTATATTAGAAAGTGTTCTCAGTGATACTTGAGGTCTATATGTATCTCCAAATTCTCCTAAGTAGATGATCT
>NZ_JBFGYP010000133.1:0-7534 GCF_041587335.1 Halobacteriovorax sp. | reverse complement strand
TACTTTTTCTTGTTGTAGCTTCTTAAGGAGTGATGTCCTCATATCATTACGAAGCTCCCATGCATCACTAGGGTTATCTGCCCAGGCCGCCAGCCAACACTTAATAGAGTCTTTCTCTAGCTCCATTACCCAAAACGCAGGTTCTTCAGTATTGGCGAAATACTTAGATTGCTTTGGACAATCTTTGGCCCATTCCTCTAGCTTCTCCAGATCAGTCTCTGGAGAAACATAGAATTCAATATGCGCCCAAATAAACTGATCGTTAATCGTAAGGTTTTGAATTTCTTTTTGAATTAATTTTGCATTTGGTATGACTACTCTATTCCAGTCCCACTTTTTAACGATAGAGTATGTAAGCCCAATCTCTTCTATGATTCCATAGTGACCATCAATGATGACAGTATCACCAATTTTTATAAATTTAAAAAATGAAATCACAACTCCTGAAAATAGGTTCTCAAGAAATGGTCTTAAAGCCACACCTGCAGCAACTGAAAATATTGCTGCTACAATTGAGATATATACTGAGGGGATTTGTCCTAAATATGGAACAAATACAAATAGTGACCATATAAAGAAAAGAGCTAATGGGAATGCTTTACTAATAAAAGAGAAGCGATCCTCAATAGCATGAATCCCCTTTGCTTTTATATTCCTTTCATCGTTTTCAATTGGGGAGTCCGTTTCTACGGCTCCGTGAATCTCTCTTTTCTTTATGTTCTTCAACTTAAGCTTTTCTGCTCTCTTAATAATAAGTCTGAAGTATAAGTAAAAAAGTATGAAAAAAAGACTCACACCCACTGGGTATGAGTAATCAGCAAAATATTGAAGCATTAGCTTTCCTTAATTAAATTTACCTTTGTTTTTGATAACACAAAGTATGTAAGCAGTCCCCCAATCATTCCAGGAGCAACTTCGAACATTGTACCAGCAAGTCCTAACTGTCTCCATAGTAGAGTGAACACAACTCCGATTATTACCATTGAAATTGCCGTTATTTCAGACACATACCTTTCCATTGCATAAATAAATAAAAGAGGTCCAAATGCGGCACCTAGAACTGACCAAGAGATAAGAACTAATTGAAACACGTTCTTACTTCCATACAGTGCAATAAGTAGTGCCATAATAGTCACAACTGCCGTTGTTAGCTTTGTCACCCAAAGCTTTGACTTTCCTTTTGGAAAGATATCCATTGTAAAGGCCGCTGAACAACTCAAAATTTGAGAATCTGCTGTCGACATAGTTGCAGCAAAAATACCTGCGAGAACAACCCCTATTAGAACCTCAGGAAGAAGTGCCTGACTCATTAAAGGTAGCGCCAACTCTGCATCAAAACTTGAAGACTCCGGAAGAATCACTCTCGCTGTTAGCCCTGCTCCAATTGTTAAAGCGTAAAAAGCTGTATACCAAATATAGTAATAAGCTCTTGTCGCATTCATACTCTCTGAATTATCAATAGTCATAAATCTAATCATAATATGAGGCTGCCCAACGATACCAAAGCCGCCAAAGACCCATCCCAATATAAATAAGAAAACGCCAATGGAATTATCTATGGCCAGACCTGTAGGGATAACACTTAAATAGCCTGGAGAAATTGCATCTAGACTAGAAATATATGACGTAAATCCACCTGCCGTATCTACTCCGACAAAGAACAACATAGACATTGCAACAATCATAACTACTGACTGAGCAGCATCTGTCCATATAGAGGCACGAAGTCCTCCAGCTAAACAGTAAGCAAAAACAATGATACTACCAATAATAGCACCTGTACTATAGTCCCAACCAAAGAGAACATGTAGTGCCTTACTACCTGCTTTAAATTGCGCAGCTGCATATACACCTAGAAATAAGACAGTAATTATTCCAACAAGCACTCGAAGTTTTTTGAACTCCCCGTCTTGCCAACGAGATAATACTCCACCAAAACTTAGCATATTCTTTTTCTCAGCTTGAACACGAAGTTTTTTATGAACAAAGTTACTGATCATATAGTCACCGAAGACCCACCCAATCATAAGCCAAATCGATTGTAGTCCACTAGTATATGTATAGCCAATCATACCGATAAACATGTAACCACTATTATTTGTTGCCACGGCCGATAGAGCTGCAAGCCAAGGTTTAATATCTTGTCCCGCCATTAGGTAATCTGAATTATTTTTTTTACTTTTAAAAGTTGAAGAAACTCCAATTAATACAAATAAGAGTAAAAAGAATAGGAAACTATACACAATCATCTATTGAGTCCTTTTGTTAAATTAATAATGTTATGTGATTTTTAAACTAGAAGCTTAATCTCTTATACCAAACATTCATGCTCTCAATACTTCCTGAGATATTGGTATTGTTTTTGAGTGTACCTGCATAGGAATAATCACTTCGTGAAAAAGTAATATTCATTCCAAATGATTTTGATCTCGCTATTGTATATGCCGTTTTAATACCCGATATCTTCATTCTTAAATCCATAATAGATAATAATTTAAGAGCTAGTCCCTTTCCTCTGTATTCAGGAAGAGTTGCAAAGTCAGTCATTTCAACGTTTTCACTTTCAAAGTCTATTTCACAAGATGATACTGCAACGATTTTCCCCTTGGACTTAACTCCAAATATACGTACATTATCCTGCATAGACTTCTTAACAAAGCTTCTATCAAAGATTGGAAATGGGTATGTTTTAAACACAGATTTATACACACTAATGATCTCATCGACATCAGTTGTATCGAGCTCTTCAACAGTACAACTAGAGGAGCAATCCTCAATAGGATCTTTCTTTTTCATAGTTGCAACGTTTACTACCGACTCGATAGAGTTAGTATCGACGCTCTTGCGACTATTGCTTAAATATTTAGAAAAGAAGTATCCATCGCGCTGTCCATTATATAAGTTTGGAACCTTTGCTTCTAGGTCATAATCTTCATCGCCAAAATACTTAGCAAATGAAGTTGAAACCTTGGCAAAAATCTTTCCGTACTTATTCGTCTTAGCAATACTCTCCACTTCACCTAGAGTTTCCTCTATGTTATCGGAGTTTGCTAATTTCATAATATACAGTCGATCGTTATACTTTCCATGCTGAGCGAGAGCGCCATTAACGCTCTCAAGCTGATCATAGTCCATTAATCTACTCGTGTTTAAGAATGATTATTATAATCTAGATAAGCAGTCTTTCTTAACTTTAAGCCCTGCTCTGACAGATCCAAGAGATCTCTTGAAATTCATTAATTGAATTTCATTCTCAAGATCTCTCTCTCGAATAGATTTCTCTTCTGCTGTTAGGTCTTTCTTTTTGCTTGAATGAATGTCTTTACTTTCTTTAAAATTTTCCATGTATCAATAGTAACGGACAATTTGTCTTTTCCGAAGTTTTAATAGCACTGATTCGTCTTTGCCGAACCACCCTAACAATAATAGATAGTTACATTGAATTAATTATTGAAACAACTCTCAATAAGCCTACTATTTAACTCTAGATTCTTCTTAGTTAATAATGTGTCACACTCATCATTATTTTTCAAAGAATCATCAAGCTCAACAATGCGCTCCCTTAAAAACTCTTTGGATAGTTTTTCATTTCCATATTCAATATACTTTTCACTTCCTTGATTTAAATGAATACTCATCTCAGTAACTCCTTTTTCTAATTTCTTTAAGAACTATCTCCCAGCATTCAACTCTCTTCAACATGAGTTCTTATCAATTAGGTTATCTCGAAGTAGACAAGTTGATCCTTCCTTCAAGTTTCATATTGCTCTATGCTTAATTGAACAGGGAGGTTCTATGTTTATTAAAAGAGGACAATTCAACGAAGAACGAACAACTAATAAATCGAAACCTATTCTAGTCACGCCTGAAGGTAAATCTTTTCAAGTAACATACATGTCGGCCTTTATATGGGAAGAGCTTGACGGAAGTACTTCTATTACTGAAGTTTCAAAGAAGATCGAAAACACGAGTAAGATTAACAAGCCCGAGTTATCAAATATAGTTGAGAGTATTATCCTACAGCTTAAAGATGTTGGTCTTGTTGGGCAGGTAAGCTAATAGTGAAATCAATCTACTTATTTGCTTTTCTTATTTTTGCCTCATGGAGTATAAGCTCAGATGCCGCCTGTACAACTAAGTACAAGAGTCATCTGAGAGGTGCTCCTACTACAGATGCCTCAATTATAAGTTCTCTACCTAAGTTCTCTCCATTACAAATAGTTGAAACACAAAACCATTGGGTGAAAGTTAAAGGCCTTAAATTTGAAGGTTGGATATTTCATTCACTCATCGATAAAGACTTGGAGTGTATGTCGGTGAAAGATACAAACAATTCATTCTGCCCTTCTAAACGGAATCAGAAAACGAGAGATATTGTTGCAACAGAAGGTTTTAGAATCTTAAAAAAAGAAATCGGCTGTAATCAAGTCTTAGATAAGTACGGAAAGCGAATCTGGCTTAACAATATTAGTGCCTGGCCAGAATCCACTTCTATGAAAATTCTAATTAATTAATATTTTACACTACAGCCGTATGGCTTAGACTTAGAAACCCTTACCTTTTCAGATACCTTAATCGAATCGATAGCTGCAGTTACATAATTAGTAGCACTCTTGATGTCACTCTTAGAAGCACTTGCAATACTATCAATTGCACCATAATACTTCACAAGGTTGTCTTCACCAATATAAACAATTTGAGGAGTCGTTTTTGCGCCGTAGAGCTGACCAACTTTTCCATCTAAATCTAATAACATATAATTAGCTTTAGACTTTTCTTCTTCTAGTCTATCTTTAGCTACAGAACTTGATGATAGGTAACCTTGCTTTCCCTCAGCTGAAGATACAATAGAAACCCAAGTTCCACCTGTCTGCTCTTTGAAATATTCCTGAGTTTTCTGCATATTATTTGAGTCATAATGCTTACGAACAAAAGGACAGCCATCGTTATACCACTCGAGAACAATTGGTTTTTTAAGCTTACTTAACTCCACTAGCTTTCCATCCTGACTTATCAATTTAAAGTCAATGGCCTTATCACCAGGAGACATTGCGAATATATTTGTTGAAAAAAGAAATGCGAAAAAGAGGATTTTCATTACTAACTCCGTTAAATAGTTTATAAAATTATAACCCTATAACGCAGTTAGAATAAATATATAATGTTAGACAAAGCTTTTTAGTTAAAGCAGCTTGATTCCATCTTTAGAAATGAGTATTTTCTTTTCCTTAAAGAGCATTCCTATAGATCCCTTAAAGGTTTTCTTACTCATATTTAAAAGTCTTTTAATCTCGTCTGGAGAGCTTTTATCATTCAGAGGGCTTTGTCCACCTACTCTAGCTAAATAATCAAGAACTACGTCTTTAGAGTCTATCATATTCCTAATACCAAGTACCTGAAGAGAGATATCAACGAGTCCATCGTCTCTAACTTTCTTAACATTAGCACTATACTCTTTACCTATTTGAATATCTTGAAAAATTTCAGAGTCATAAATCATTCCAATAAACTTCTTATTGATAATAACTCTATAACCTAAGTCTGTTTTATTTGCTGGGACTATAGTTACTTCATCATCCTTCATTATATCAAAGTCAGACTCAAGAATGTATTTTCCAAGTTTGGTAGTTCCAAAAACTCTATCTGTTTCTTCCTCTAAACAAACTCTTACTATGTGATCTTCAAACTTACGAACTTTAACTTTTTGCTCATTTCCAGGAACAAGTAAGTCTTTGTCTATACCCCAGTCAAAGAATGCACCAAACTCTTGTACTTCAATAACTCTCATTAAAGCGTACTCACCAACAAGAGCGTGAGGAATTTGATCAGTTGCAATTAAGCTTCCCTGAGTGTCTAGATAAACAAATACATCTAACTCTTGATTGACCGTAACGTTTACAGGGCCAAGGTTTGGAGGCATGAAAATCTCATCAATAGAGTCACTCTCCTCTTTTAGGTAATAACCTGAGCTAGATTCTCTACTTACAATTAATTTATTTACTCGACCAATTTCAATCACTACTTACTCCATTTTTTTTAACCTATGATGAAAGAACTAAACAATCAATGTAAATATTGGAAATCAGTAAAAACAATAGATATGTGACAAAAACCTAAACCTAAACAAAATTCAACCGAAAAGTTCCATAACATATGAAAATTAAGTATATATATATCACGATATTCACGGCTCTTGCGTACTTCGCCACGGCAAGGCTATCCCTTCTACTTGCTATTCCTCCAGGATTTGCAAGTGCAGCATGGCCTCCAGCAGGTATTGCATTAGCATGTCTATTACACTTTAGAGGTCACGCCACTCTTGGAATACTTATTGGTTCATTTCTTACAAATATGTGGCCGTATGTATCACTCTCCAATCTTGAAAGCATTCAAAGACCAATGGTCACAGCTCTCATAATTGGGATTGGTGCCGCACTACAATCCTATATCATCTACAGATCAATTAAATATTTTGATAAAAGTAAATTAAAACTAGATTCTAAAGAATCGGTATTTAAATTTATGTTGATCTGTGGTCCCCTTGGGTGTCTTACGAGCTCTTCCATCGGAGTAAGCACTTTATTCTTCTCTGGAATAATTTCGTCAAAGTCTTTTTTATTTTCTTGGTTCACATGGTGGACGGGAGATATTATTGGAACGATTACTTTTACACCGATATTAATTTCATTATTTCGAAGAAGTGAAAAACTGTGGGTAGGAAGAAGAAAGACCGTAACGCTACCTTCTGCAATATTATTTTCATTAATTGTTGTGATATTTATAAATGCAAGAAATTGGGAACAGCAAAGACTTGAGAATCGATTCAACACTAGATTCAAAGACATTACGACAACTGTAAATAGTTACTACCGATACTATCAAGATACACTTAACGCTGCACTTGCCTACATAAATAACTCTGAACGTATTACCCATATAGAGTTTCAAAAGTTTTCCTCTAAAATAATAAGGAAGCAATCTGGAATACGGGCTATTTCATGGAATAGAATTATTAAAGATGAAGACAAAGAAAAATTTATTCAAGAGATGAAATTAAATGGATATCCTAACTTTAGGATTACCGAGAAGAATGTTGATAATCAAATTATCGATGCTAAAAAGCGTGATGAATATATTGTCGTAACTCATATCTATCCTTATGAAGATAATATTAAAGCACATGGACTTGATGTATCCTTTTCAAGGACAAGAAAAGAGTCTCTAGACAAGGCTCATGAACTTGATGACACCTACTTAACAGGCGATATTACTTTAGTTCAAGATGGAGGTGACTTTTTCCCAAAAGGTTTTCTCTCTCTCTCACCAACTAAAGAAAAGAATACTGACATTACAAATGGCTACGTTGCAGGAGTATTTAACTATAAGAAAATGTTTAAAGAAATGCTCGCAAATAGTGATCTTGATGGTCTTGAAATCTTACTTATAAATAGTAATAACTCTATAGTTTACTCTAATGAAGATAGATATCAGGACAAAAAGTTTGATGATAAATTGAAAAATAAATTTAGTAAAG